>NZ_BAAHAB010000003.1:0-246759 GCF_054777895.1 Nocardioides ultimimeridianus
GTCCGCACCCGCGACGACGGGTGCCGCCGCGACCCACGCCGCACCGCCGGCCTCCCGCTCGACGCGGCCCGTGGCCGCACGCTCGGTCGTGGCGACCACGCCGGCCCCCGCGGTGGCACCGACGAGCGCGCCGCCGACCTCCGCCCCGACCTCGGCTCCGACGTCGGCGCCCACCTCGGCGCCCACGTCGGCCGCCACCTCGGCGCCCACGTCCGCTCCGACCTCGGCGCCGACCTCGCCGACGACCGTCCCTGCCACGACCCCGCCGACCACCCCGGCCACGACCTGCGGCACCGACATCGTGTGCACGATCCTGCGCTCGGTGACCCAGGTCCTGCAGTCGGCCGGCGGCGTCCGGCTGATCGCCCAGGTCGACACCAACGGCGGCTCGGCGCGACCGGTCGACGTCACCTTCACCTTCGACCACCCCGCCTCGGTGACGGCCAGCGGCCCGAGCGACTGGACCTGCGCCGACAGCCGGGGTGGCCCGCTGACCACGGCCCGCGTGAGCGGTGTGACCTGCCGCTACCAGTACGCCGGCACCACGCCGCCCGCGCTGACCCTGGACCTGGCCCGGTCCTCCAACCACCAGCCGTTGAGCGGGACCGTGGCGCTGCAGTCCGGCAGCGACACCTCCTCCGACTCCTTCACCGGCTGATCCACCGCGGTGGCGGAGGCTGTTCCCGGGCGTCCTCCCGTGGGCGCGGCTGCCCTCGGGGTGCTGGGGTCGCTGCTGCTCGTGATCGGCAGCTACGCCTACAACCGGCTGCCCGAGGAGACCTGGAACGCGCGCTGGTCGGTGCTGACCTGGTGGCGCGGCCTCGCCGATGCCCGCGCGCTCGGGATGAGCATCGCGGCTGCCGGCCTGGTGCTGCTGACGCTGGCCTGGCTGGCGTTGGTACGCCGCGTCCGGGGCCGGCCCGATGGCGTCCGCACCGCCGTCGTCACGGCCCTGGTCTGGGCCCTCCCGCTGTTCCTGGCCGGGCCGGTGTTCAGCGGTGACGGCTGGAGCTATGTCGCGACCGGCTACCTGACCGGCCACGGCCACGACCCGTACCACGTCGCCGTGGCGACCCTGCCCGGCCCGCTCCGGTCGGGGGTGAGCCCGGCCTGGCTGACGACGCCGACGCCGTACGGGCCGCTGCCGCTGTTGTGGGGCGCGCTCTTCTCGCGGATCACCTCGGACCCGTGGCTGCTGCTGGCGGCGTACCGGCTGCTCGCCCTGCTCGCCCTCCTGGCCCTGGCCGGGGCCGTGGCGCGACTCGCGCGCCGGCAGGGGATCGACCCGGCCGGGGCGGTGGCGCTCGCGTGCGCCAGTCCGTTCGCGATCGCGCACGGCATCGGGGGCCTGCACAACGACCTGCTGGTGGTCGCGCTCGGGGCGACCGCGCTCGCCGTGGCGGGGGAGCGGCACTGGGCGGTGGCCGCGGCGCTGGTCGGTGCCGCCGCGGCGGTGAAGATCCCGGGGGCGCTGTTCGCCGTCGGCGTGGTGCTGATGTCGCTGCCCGCCGCCGCCTCCCTCGTGGCCCGGCTGGTGCGGTCCGCGCAGGTCGCGGTGGTCGCGGGCGGGGTGCTGCTGCTCTGCGGGGTGCCGGGGGGCCTCGGCATCGGGTGGCTGTCCGCGCTGAGCGTCCCGGACTCGGGGCGGGTCCACCTCTCGCTCGTCGCGATGCTGGCCGCGGCGTTCGGTGCGACCGCTCCGGCGAACCTCGCGACCGGGATCGCCCTGGCGATCGGCACCGTGATCCTGCTGCGCTGGCGCACCGGCCCGGACCCGCGGGTGCTGGTCGGCGGCGCGCTCGCGATGCTGGCGATGACCCTGTTCAGCCCGGTGGTGCACTACTGGTACTTCCTGTGGTGCGTACCCGTCCTATGCGCGCTGCGTCTCCCGCGGGCCTGGGCGGCCGCGGTCGTCGCCGAGGTGGCGGCGCTCGGGCTGACGGCGGTCTGCGATCCCGCCCAGCGCATCGGCTGGGTCAGCGCGCTCGGGGCGATCGGCGTCTTCGGCGCCCCCGTGGCGGCGTACTACGTGACGAAGGCCCGGTTGAGGACCGTAGTTACCGACGAGTAACGTTGGCGTCATGAGCCAGCTGCACAGCCTCTGGAAGGCCACCACCGGCATCCCGGTCATCGGGGAGTCCGTCGGCAAGCGCGTGTTCTCCTTCGCGTTCAGCCAGAAGGCGCCGTACTTCGCGACCATCCACCCCCGCGTCGTCGACCTGCGCCCGAACTACGCCGAGGTGCGCATCCCGAAGCGTCGCGGCGTGCAGAACCACATCGGCACCGTGCACGCGATCGCGCTCTGCAACGGCCTGGAGATGGCGATGGGCGCCCTCGCCGAGACCACCATCCCGGCCTCGAAGCGCTGGATCCCCAAGGGCATGGACGTCTCCTACACCGCCAAGGCGACCTCCGACATCCGCTGCATCGCCGAGACCGACCAGGAGCAGTGGGACACCGCCAACGGCGAGCTGCCGGTCCGGGTCAAGGGCGTGCGCGAGGACGGCACGGTCGTGGTCGAGGGCGTCATCCGGCTCTGGGTGACCGACAAGAAGTAGGGCTCGGCTCAGCCGGTTCCTTCGCTGAAGATGCGCCACGGCTGGTCCGCGCCGCGCCTCATCAACAGGTAGCCCCACGGGTTCCGGCCGTCAGGTATCGACCCGTCGTCGTGAAGCAGACGCCACCGGATGTCGAACTCCACGGCGACGTCGACGACCTCGACCGTCGCGTAGTCGTGTGTCTTCAATGCGACCAGGTAGGCGCTGTCCGCCTGCTTCGGGGTGGCATCGTTCGGGGGATCGCGGAGGTCGGAGGCCCTTTGGGCGTCGGGTTTGCGTCGAACCCTCACGCAAGATCGCGGCCGGTCGGCAAGCCGAACCGCCGGTCGCTTAACACTCGACAGCGACAGCAGTCTCTGTGAAGTACAGATTCAATAGTCGGCTCAGAGAAGGATGGATCACGGCACGAGCGCAAGCTGGTGCGCCGATAGTCGCGCCTTTCTCAACGATCGGAGTGGTGCCGCAGGCCAAGCGATACTCCCAGCGCAGTTAGCGCCACGAACCAGAAGCAGCCGCCCAATCCCATGAGGAGCGAGCCCACGAGGGTGGCTCCATCCCCGTCTGAACTGCCCAGGACGAATCCGGCGACCACGCACACGACGAACCCGATGGCGATGAGGAGGCCAATGGCCAACGTCGCACTACCAGTGCCCGAGTGGCCAAGCGTCGTCGGTTGAGTCACGGCTTGAACTGCGAACATGTCTGGCTGGATGGTCGCCTGGCTCGGTTGCTCGGGCGCCGAGACGTGGTCCGTGCCAAGACGGTGAGCGGCGTTGGTGGCCGCACGTTGAGAGGCGGCCGCCGCGGTAGTGGTCCATCCGCAAGCGCACGTCACCTCTGCTTGCCAATCTCCGCCACCATTGAGCGCGGCCTTGGACGGCCCGACCTTGATGTGATGCATTGGCATGACATGTCCTCTCTTCGGAACGACGGTCCGGTCCGAATCTAAGGTGCCGAGGCCTCGCGGGTGCCCGAATGCGAATGTCGCCAATACGTCGACAGAGCGAGTCAGAAAACATCCTCCGTGGGCAGGTCGTACCTGCGCGGCACGCCCCGAGGAATCTTGATGCGCAACCCCAGCACCGAGCGGCAAGCGATGACGGCGGCCCTGCGCGTGTTGACGTTGTCCAGCGTCCACAGAGCGTCGGTCACGGCCTCCAGCAGGACGGGCATCGGCAGGTCAATCAGTGGCGTGCGGGTCAGCAGTGTGTCGTGGGACAGCAACGTCGACTGTCTGAGGCCACGCTCCAGCGCGATGGAGCGCAGGCGTTCCCTGACGGTCTGAGGTTCTGGATGGAGTCCGGACGGCACCGAGCACGTACCCTTCTATGCTGATGAACCTCCACGATTCCGCGCCTGTTTCGCCTAGGACGTACCAGGTCCGCACCTACGGGTGTCAGATGAACGTCCACGACTCCGAGCGGATCGGGGGGCTGCTGGAGGACGCCGGGTACGTCGCCGCGCCCGACGGCCAGCAGGCCGATGTCGTGGTGTTCAACACCTGCGCGGTGCGCGAGAACGCGGACAACAAGCTCTACGGCAACCTCGGCCACCTGGCGCCCGTCAAGGCGAGCCACGCCGGCATGCAGATCGCCGTCGGCGGCTGCATGGCGCAGAAGGACCGCGACACCGTCGTGAAGCGGGCGCCCTGGGTCGACGTCGTGTTCGGCACCCACAACATCGGCTCGCTGCCGGCGCTGCTGGAGCGCGCGCGGGTGCAGGAGGAGGCGCAGGTCGAGATCCTCGAGTCGCTCGAGGTATTCCCGTCGACGCTGCCGACCAAGCGGGACAGCGCCTATGCGGCGTGGGTGTCGATCTCGGTCGGCTGCAACAACACCTGCACGTTCTGCATCGTCCCGTCGCTGCGCGGCAAGGAGAAGGACCGCCGCCCCGGCGACATCCTCGCCGAGGCGCGCGCGCTGGTCGCCGAGGGCGTCTCGGAGGTGACCCTGCTCGGGCAGAACGTCAACGCGTACGGCGTGGAGTTCGGCGACCGGCAGGCGTTCTCGAAGCTGCTGCGGGCGTGCGGGGAGATCGAGGGCCTCGAGCGGGTCCGCTTCACCTCGCCGCACCCGGCCGAGTTCACCGACGACGTCATCGCGGCGATGGCCGAGACCCCCAACGTCATGCCGTCGCTGCACATGCCGCTGCAGTCGGGGTCGTCGCGGCTGCTGCGGGAGATGCGGCGGTCCTACCGCCAGTCGAAGTTCCTGGGGATCATCGACAAGGTGCGGGCCGCGATCCCGGACGCCGCCATCACCACCGACATCATCGTGGGCTTCCCGGGGGAGACCGAGGAGGACTTCCTCGAGACACTGCACGTGGTGCGCGAGGCCCGCTTCTCGGGCGCCTTCACCTTCCAGTACTCCAAGCGGCCCGGCACCCCTGCCGCGACGCTGCCCGACCAGATCGCCCCCGAGGTGGTGGCCGATCGCTACCGGCGGCTCGTTGAGGTGCAGAACCAGATCTCCTGGGAGGAGAACCAGGCCCAGGAGGGCCGGGTCCTCGAGGTGCTGGTCTCGCAGGGCGAGGGCCGCAAGGACGCCGGCACCGGCCGGATGTCCGGCCGCGCCCCCGACAACCGTCTCGTCCACTTCAACGGCGCCTCGCTGCCGGCCGGGGTCGAGGAGCCGGTCCGTCCCGGCGACATGGTCACCGTCGAGATCACCCGCGGCGCCCCGCACTACCTGGAGGCCGACGGCGCCGTGCTGGCCGTCCGTCGTACCCGCTCCGGCGACGCCTGGGCCGCGCGCGCCGGCCAGGGTCCGAAGGTGGCCGGCGTCGGGCTCGGCATGCCCTCCATCGGCGTACCCGCCCCGCTCCCGGACGCCCCCGCCTGCGGCTGAGTTGCCCGTCGTACCTGACGAATGCGTTGGGTTTCCGCCGAGGAACCAACGCGTTGGTCAGGTACGACGCGGCACTCAGAACCCGAACGACGACAACGCCGGCACGTCCCCGAGCCGCTCCAGCACCCAGCGCTCGTGCGGCACCAGCACCTCCGGCAGGGCCGTGAGGGGCCACCAGCGCAGATCGGCGCACTTGGCCGGCTCCACGATGCGCGGCTCGCCGGCCCAGGACCGCGCGGAGAAGAAGAAGTCGACCCGCTCGTCGATGTCGTGGCCCCGCGCGGTGCGCTGCATCGCGGTGACGAACCGGAGGTCGACGTCGGTGACCCCCAGCTCCTCCGAGGCCTCCCGCCGGGCGGCGGCCTCCGCGGTCTCGCCGCGCTCGATGTGGCCCGCCGCGGCGGCGGCCCAGTGGCCGTCCATGAAGCCGGTGTTCTGCCGCAGCTGCAGCAGCACCTCGTCGCCGGACGCCCCGGAGCGCACGAAGAAGACGTACGCCGCCGGCACGATCGCAAAACGGGACACCCCGGAGACGGGGTCGATCGTGACCATCTCCGGGGCGTCCTGGTGACTCTCGCGGCAGCTCAGAGGTTGCCGAGCGCGTCCTTGGCCTTGTCAGCGGCGCCGTCGATCTGCTCGCCGTACTTGCCGCCGGTCTTGTCGTCGGCCAGGTCGGCGGCCTTGTCGATCGCGCCGTCGAGCTTGCCCTCGCCCGCGGCCTCGCTCAGCTTGTCCTTGGCATCGTCAAGAAATCCCACGAGAAAACCCCCAACTGATTCCTGCCGACCCCCGTTGGGCCGATCCCCCTCACCCTAGCCACACCGCACCGCACCCGACAGGCCACGACCGCTCCTGGGAGGATGTCACCATGGCCGCCCCACGACCCGTCGTCGCCATCGTGGGCCCCACCGCGAGCGGCAAGACGCGGCTCTCGGTCGACCTGGCCCACCGCCTCGGCGCCGAGATCATCAACACCGACGCGATGGCGCTCTACCGCGGCATGGACATCGGTACGGCGAAGCCGACCGAGGCCGAGCGCGACGGCGTACCCCATCACCTGCTGGACACCCTGACCGTCGACCAGCCCGCCAGCGTCGCCGAGTTCCAGGGCTGGGCTCGCGCCCTCATCGCCGATCTCCGGGCCCGCGACACCACGCCGATCCTGGTCGGCGGATCCGCGCTCTACACCCGCGCGATCCTCGACCGCTTCGACTTCCCCGGCACCGACCCGGAGGTCCGCACGCGCCTCGAGCTCGAGCTCGAGCAGGGCGGCCCGGCGCCGCTGTTCGCCCGGCTGCGCACCCTCGACCCGGTCTCCGCCGACCGCATCGAGCCGGAGAACGGCCGCCGCATCGTCCGGGCCCTCGAGGTCATCGAGCTCACCGGCAAGCCGTTCAGCGCCCGCCTCCCCGTCCAGGAGTACGCCGATCCGCACACCGTCCAGATCGGCGTGCACATCGACCGAGAGACCCTCGCCCGGCGCATCGACGCCCGCGTCCAGAAGATGTTCGACGACGGCCTGGTCGCCGAGGTCGAGCGCCTCCTCAGCCAAGGGCTCGCCGAGGGCAGAACCGCGAGCATGGCCATCGGCTACCGCCAGGTCATCGCCCACCTGAACGGCGAGCTCACCCGGGACGAGGCCCAGGAGCGCACGGCCGCGGCCACCCGCAAGTTCGCCCGGCGCCAGCTCGCCTGGTGGCGCAACGACCCCCGCATCACCTGGGTGGAGTACGACGACCCCGACCGGGTCGCGAAGGCCGAAGCGGTCATCGGCCGTACCTGACCGTCGCGAGCGTCCTCAGAAGAGGCCGGCGTCCAGGCCGCCGTCGAGCACCAGTCCGCTGCCGTTGCAGAAGCTGGCCTCGTCGCTGGCGAGGAAGGCGACGGCGTTCGCGACCTCCTGGATCGTTCCGAACCGGCCCTGCTTCTGGGCGATGAGGCCCGCGAAGCCGCCGGACGGGAGACCGAGGGCGGACTCGAACGCCTCGACCTGACCGGTGACGAGAGGCGTCTCGACGAACCCCGGGAGAACGGCGTTCACCCGTACGCCGTGGTCGCGCAGCTCGGTGGCGGCGGTCTTCGCGAGGTTGACGACACCGGCCTTGGCGGCCGCATAGGGGCCGACCAGCGGGGTGCCGGCGGTCGCGGTCACCGAGGCGACGGCCACGATGCTGCCCCCGCCGCTGGCGATGATCGCGGGCGCGGCGTACCGGATCGAGAGGAAGACCCCGTCGAGGTTCACCGAGGTGACCCGGCGCCACTCGGCGAGGTCCATCGTGACGAGCGGTCCGACGCCCGCGACCCCGGCGTTCGGCACCATGATGTGCAGCCCGCCATGGGTGGCGACCGTGGTCGCGACGAGCGCCTCGACCTGGTCCTCGTCACGGACGTCGCAGGCGACGGCCGTGGCGCGGGGCAGGGTGTCAGCGGCGGCCTTGGCGGCCGCCTCGTCGAGGTCGGCGACGACCACGGTGGCGCCGCCCTCGGCGAGGGTGCGGGCGATGGCGAGGCCGATGCCGCCGGCGGCGCCGGTGACGATGGCGATCCGGTCGTCGAAGCGGTGGGTCATGGTGGTGCCTTTCGGTGGAGGAGGGTTCAGCTGTGGGCTTGGCGGCGGTCGCCGAGGCGGCGCATCACGCCGAGCAGAGGGAGGCCGACGGCCGGTGCCGCATCGATGCCGCGGACCAGGGCACCGCGCCAGCGCGGTACGACGCGGAAGACCTGGCGGCTGTCGAGGAGTGCGAGGCCGGCGCGGGCGACGTCGTCGGGCGCGAGCGGCCGGGGACCGGAGAACAGCATGGCCGCCCCGGGGTCCTTCGCCCGCTCCCTCACCATCTGCGTCCCGACCACGTCCGGACACAGTGCCCGGACCCGGATCGGGAGGCCCGCATGGCGGAGATCGCCCTGCAGCGAGGTCGTGTAGGAGAGCACGCAGGCCTTGGTGGCGGCGTACAGGGCGAGACCGGGGACCGGCGTGAGGGCGGAGATCGACGCGATGTTGAGGATGCCGCCTCCGACCGGTCCCATCACGGTGACCGCTGCGGCGCATCCGGCCATCACGCCCCGGACGTTGACCTGCAGGATCGTGTCGACATGGTCGTCGGTGTGCTCCCACGGGTTGCCGGCGAACAGGATGCCCGCGTTGTTGACCCATGTCGACACGACGCCGAGCTTCTCGGCCTCGGCGGCGACCGCGCGGTGGGAGGAGGCGTCGCGCACGTCCTGCACGAGTCCGATCGCGCCGCGGCCGACCTCCGCCGCGGCGGCCGTCACGACCTGCTCGTCGAGATCGGTCAGCACGACACGGTGGCCGGCCGCCGCGAGCCGGTGGGCGAGGGCGAGGCCGATGCCGCGACCGGCACCGGTGACGACTGCCGTTGTCTGGGTCATGACCTCAACGTAGGTGGATCCGGTCGTGACCTCTTGTGGCGCGGATCCGAACTCCGGCGCGGAGGTTGGCCCCCGGATCAGAGGCGCTTGAGCGCCGTCTCCGCGGCGTGGAACCCGCCCATCCCGTGCACCCCCGCACCCGGAGGAGTGGCGGCCGAGCAGAGGTAGATCCCCGGCACCCCGAGCGCATACGGGTTGATCGCGGGCCGCGGCCGGAACGCGATCTGCATCGCGTTGTTCGCCCCGGCGCCGATGTCGCCGCCCACGTAGTTGGCGTTGTAGGCCTCCATCGCGGCCGGGCCACGCACCGCTGTCGCGACGATCCGGTCGCGGAACCCTGGTGCGAAGCGCTCGATCTGGGCGACGATCGCGCCCGTCGCGTCCCCGGTGTAGCCGTGCGGCACGTGGGCGTAGGCGTAGATCGGGTTGACCCCGTCGCGCGAGCGGGACGGGTCCGCGACGTACTGCTGCCCGAACAGCACGAACGGCCGCTCCGGCATCTCCCCGCGCGACGTGGCGGCCTCCACGGCCACCATCTCCTTGGCCGTCCCGCCCAGGTGCAGCGTCCCGGCGCGACGGCAGTCGGGGTTGGTCCACGGCACGTCGCCCTCGATGGCGAAGTCGACCTTGTACGCCGCCGGCCCGTACCGGTAGCGCCCGAGCGCCCGGCGTACACCTGCCGGAAGCCGCGACCCCACGATCGACAGCACCCCGGCGGGAGCGGTGTCGAGCATGACGATGTCGGCCCCGTCCAGCTCGTCGAGCGACGCCACGCGGACCCCCGTCGACACCTTCCCGCCGTACGTCGCCAGCTCGGCCAGCAACGCGCGGGTGATGGCCTCGCTGCCGCCCTCGGCGACGGGCCACCCGACCGCGTGCGCTGCGGCGGTGAGCATCAGCCCGACCGACGACGACAGCGGCCCGGTGAGCGACCCGAACTTGTGCGCGCACACGCCGGTGAACAGCGCGGCCGCCGGGTCGTCCTTGAACCCCCGCGCCAGCACCGGCGCCGGCAGCAGCGCCTTCACCCCGAACCTACCGAGGGTGACGGGGTGCCGCGGGACGTGCAGCACCGGCTGGAACACCTCCTCGATCAGCTCGGGGAAGTTGCGCACCGCCGGCCCGAACAGCCGCAGCCAGCGCTTCTCGTCGACCCCGAGCGATCGCGCGGAATCCACCAGCGATCGGGTCGCGAGGCCGGCCCGCCCGTCGTCGAGCGGGTGTGCGAGGTCGACCTCCGGCCACAGCCAGCGCAGGCCGTGCCGCTCGAGCCCGAGCGAGGCGAAGAAGGGCGACGCGACGCCGGTGGGGTGGAAGGCGGCACAGTCGTCGTGGAGCAGCCCGGGCAGCGTGGCCTCGGTGGTCCGGGTCCCGCCTCCGGCCCGTTCCGCGGCCTCCAGGACGGTGACCGAGACGCCGGCCTGGGCGAGGCGGATGGCCGCGGCGAGCCCGTTCGGTCCGCTTCCGACGACGACGGCAGTGGTCACGACACAGCATCCTTCCGGTGCTCACCCGATGCCGTCCACAGCACCTGCAGGGGGATCGGGCCGTTCGGCAGCCACGGCTGCTCCTTGACGCAGTCGCGCACGTCCCAGGTGCCGCGCTCGACGACACCGAGCGCGGCGTCGATGATCCGGTAGTGCTGGGGCCGCGAGGTGCGCCACGGGGTGGCCTGCGACTCGCAGTAGGCCACGACGAGGTCCCCGGGCTCGAGCCCGAGCCGGCGCTGGATGGCCGCCACGAGGCGCTCGTCGTGCAGGTGCCCGTCGCCGAAGTTCCACCCGACCACGGTGTTGCAGACGAACTCGCCCTCACGCAGCGAGCGGGTCTCGATGTCGTCGAGCCGGGCCAGCAGCACCGACAGCAGGCCGCGGCCCTGGCTGTGCATCGAGCGCCACGCAACCGCCTTCTGCACGGTCAGCTCGGCGTCGGCGGCCGGGTAGGGCATCGGCACCATCCGCTGCAGCTGGTCGATCTGGTTCTCGACCAGCGGCAGCTCGTTGAGCCGCTCCTCGATCCCCGGCTTCATCGCCCACACGGCCGAGGCCCAGTTCCCGGCGTACTGCCGCATCGAGGGGAGGAAGGACACCAGGTCGGGGCGCAGATTGCCCAGGACCGGGCCGAACAGCAGCAGCGCGAACACCGGCACCAGCAGCAGCGGGTGCGAGAAGTTCCAGATGTTGTACGTCGATGCGTCGAACCCCGCACCGAAGCCGCCCCACAGCACGATCGCGATGTAGCCGAAGTAGACGTTCCACTCCAGCGGCACGGCGAGCGGGAAGGTCGAGGTGATGAAGATGTGGAAGATCAGCAGGGCGACCGCGCCGAGCGCGGCGATCGTGTTGCTGGTCGTGAACAGCAGCACCAGCGGGATGATCACCTCGACGGTCGTGCCGCCCACGTGCGCCATGAACCACGCCAGGCGGCTGGGCCGCAGGTCGTCGGGGGCGCTGCGATAGTGGAGCCTCTTCAGGAAGGTCGGCTGGCCGGGGGCGTTCGAGACCATCGGCGGCACGACGTTGACGAAGTGCTCGCCGAGCTTGGAGACACCGGCCCCGACCCAGACCACGACGATGATGATCTTGAAGACGACGACCAGGTCGACGAACGCCGCACCGGTCGCCGAGTCGCGCAGCGCCAGGGCGCCGAAGGTCGCGGAGAACAGCATGATCGGCAGGTACTGCTCGGAGCGGCCGGCGAGGAAGATCACCTTGTCCCGCAGGCCCATCAGGGGCATGGTCACCAGGATCGGGAGGAAGGCGTACGGCGGCACCAGCTCCTGCGGCGCCACGCCGCCGAGCAGCGGGGCCGTCACCGGCGAGGCGTGGATCACCAGCGGGTAGACCAGACTGGCGAGCACCGCGAGGTAGAGCACCACGTCGAAGACGGTCCGCTCGTCGCCGCCGGTGCCCGGCACGTGCCGTCCCCACGGCGCCATCCGGATCGTGCCGGGGCGGATCCAGTAGCGGATGTTGCCGAGCATCGGCACGAAGTGGCCGCACAGCGGGCCGAACGCACCACCCAGCCCGATCACCTCCAGCAGCATCAGCCAGACCGCGAGCTTCTGATAGACGACCACGTGGTCGAACCAGGTGCTCGGGTGGCCGAACGAGACCCCGGCGGTGGTCATCGAGGTGATCCACAGCCCGACCGCGAAGTACAGGCCGAGCATCTTCAGGATGTACACCACGTGCAGCATCCGCGGGGTGTTGAAGCCCTGCGTGACCCAGCTGGTGGTCATCACCCGGATCCGCTCCTGCACCGGCAGGGCGAGGAGGTCGGCGGCCGCCATCGGCTCGGGGGCCGGCTTGATGAATCCCATGTCACTCTCCTGCCAGACGCCCACGCAGCGCGGGCTTGTCGATCTTGCCGACGGGGTTCTTGGGCAGAGCCTCCAGCACGTGGATCGCCACCGGAACCTTGATCTTGGTCAATTCCTTGCGGCACCGGTCCGTGAGCGCCTCCACGTCGACCGCTCCGCCGGGGACCGATGACACGAACGCGACCACCACCTCGCCGTACAGCGGGTCCGGGCCGCCGACGACGGCGGCCTCGAGGACCGCCGGGTCGTCGTACAGGACGTTCTCGATCTCCTTTGGGTAGATGTTCTCCCCGCCCCGGATGATCATGTCCTTGATCCGGTCCACGATCCGCAGGTAGCCGTCCTCGTCGAGGACGCCGACGTCGCCGGTGTGCAGCCAGCCGTCGCCCAGCGCCTCCGCGGTCGCCTCGGGGCGGTTCAGGTAGCCGCGCATCACGTTGCCGCCCCGGATCACGACCTCTCCGCGCTCGCCGGCAGGGACCAGCGTGCCGTCCGGTGCCATCGTGGCCACGGTCTGTCCGGGCAGCGCGATCCCCACGGTGCCGGGCTTGCGCACGCCGTCGACCGGGTTGCAGGTCGAGGCGCAGGTGCCCTCGGACAGCCCGTAGCCCTCGACCAGCGGGAAGCCGAAGCGGCGCTCGACGGCCGCGAACAGCTCCGGCGGGGCCGGGGCGGCGCCGCAGATCGCGAAGCGCACCGAGCTGGTGTCCGCGCTGACCTCGTCGGGCAGCGCCACGAGGTGGCTGTAGATGGTCGGCACCGCGGAGAAGTACGTCGGTCGCAGCTCCGCGATCGAGGACACGAACTCCACCGGGTGGAAGCGCTCCAGCACCGAGAGCTGCGCGCCGACCGACATCGGGGTCAGCCAGCTGACGCAGATCGCGTTGACGTGGAACAGCGGCAGGACCAGCAGGCAGTGGTCCTCGGCGGTCACGGCGATCGCCTCGCCCATGCTGGCGATCATCGCGGCGAGGTTGGCGTGGTCGAGCATCACGCCCTTGGGACGGCCCGTCGAGCCGCTGGTGTAGACGAGCAGCGCGAGGTCGCCGGGGGAGTTCGTGGCCGGCGGCAGCGTGCCGCTCGGGCGGGTGGCCAGGTCATCGACGGCGAGGGTGGTGGCGGAGCCGTGCTGGGCGCCCGCGTCGGTGGTGATCACCACGACGGCCCCCGCGTCGATGATCTGATGGTCGGCCTCATGGACGGTGAAGGTCGGGTTCACCGGGGTCGCGGCGGCGCCCAGTCGCCAGGCGGCCGCGATCGCCACCAGCAGCTCGACCCGGTTCGGCAGCTTGACCGCCACCACCGAGCCGGCGCTCACGCCGCGGGCGGCGAGCTGCTCGGCCACGGCATCGACCCGGTCGCCGAACTCGCGATAGCTGAGCTCGGTGCGCCCGTCGCGGACACAGGGGCGGTCGTCGTACGCCGCCGGCCGGCTCCAGGGGAGGTGGGTGAGGGTCATGGTGGCTCCTGCGGTTCGGGTCGGTGCTCCGACAGTAGGACCGGCCGCGGCCCCAGGTCTTGGATCCTGGATACAAGAGCGGTCCCGCATTTCGTGTCAGGCTGGGGTCACCTGGTCCACCACCTTGGGCCCGTATGCCAACCAGCAGCAGGAGGTCGCGGATGTCGAGCCCGGAGGAGGAGCTGCACGGGATCGCCGTGCTGATCGCGGAGCGGAGCGGACCCCTCACCCGGGCCATGGTCGACGCCTTCGAGCAGCGGATCGCCGAGCTGCCGCGCGACCCCGCCCTGATGAACCTGCTCGAGGGCAGCTCGAGCTCGAACCTGGAGACGCTCGCGCACCTGCTGCGTGGGCACGTGCCGATCTCCGAGATCACCGCGCCGTCCGCCGCCGTCGAGTACGCCCGGCGCCTCGCCCAGCGCGGTACGCCGGCGAGCGCGCTCCTGCGCGCCTACCGGCTCGGCCAGCAGATGGTGCTCGCGTGGGCCGGTGAGGAGATCTCGCAGCGCGTGACCGACCCCGACCTGGCCTACCGCACCGTGCAGGTGCTCACCGGCATCTCCTTCGACTACATCGACGCCGTGTCCGAGGGCGTGGTCGCGGCCTACCAGGAGGAGCGGGAGCGATGGCTCGCCAACCGGTCCGCCGTGCAGCGCGAGACGGTCGAGGCGGTGCTGGCCGGGGAGCGGGTCGACCTGGCCGTCGCCGAGGCCGGCCTGGGCTACCGGCTGCGCCAGCACCACCTGGGGCTGGTCCTGTGGACCGATCGCGCGACCGGGGACGCCGGCCTGGCCGATGCCGAGCAGCTCGCCACCGGGCTCGCGCGGCACCTGGTGGGCGCGGGTCAGCCGCTGTTCGTCCCGCGCGACCGGGAGACCGCGTGGGCCTGGATCCCGCTCGGCCGCTCGGCGAAGGTCGACCCGGCCGCCGTCGATGCCGCCGTGGCCGAGTGCGCGGCGCCGGTGCATCTCGCCCTCGGCGTACCTGCCGCGGGGGAGGAGGGCTTCCGCTCCACCCACGAGGGCGCCCTGGCCGCGCAGACCGTCGCCCAGCTCGGCGGCCACCGCGCCACCCCGCACTCCTACGCCGACCCGACCGTCCGCGCGGCCGCGCTGCTCGCCCGCGACCTGCCCGCCACGCGGCGCATGGTCCAGGCCGCGCTAGGCGAGCTGGCCGAGGACTCCGAGCCCGCCGAGCGGGCCCGCGAGACGCTGCTGGCCTTCCTGGAGGAGCGGGAGAGCTACCTGACCACGGCCGCGCGGCTGCACCTGCACAAGAACACCGTGCGCTACCGCGTCGAGAAGGCGCTGGAGGCCCGCGGCCGGCCGCTGTCGGAGGACCGGCTGGACCTGGAGCTCGGGCTGATCGCGTGCAAATGGCTGGGGGCGGCGGTCCTGCCTATCCTGGGGACGTGAGCTATCCCTTCCTCAAGGGCCACGGCACGCACAACGACTTCGTGCTGCTGCCGGACCCCGACGGCACCGTCCACGGCGACCTCGCCGCGGAGCGGGTCCGCGCGCTGTGCGACCGCCGCGGCGGGATCGGCGGGGACGGGGTGCTCCGGGTGATCCGATCGGAGGACCCGGCCGCCGAGTGGTTCATGGACTACCGCAACGCCGACGGCTCGATCGCGGAGATGTGCGGCAACGGCGTACGCGTCTTCGGGCGCTACCTCGTCGAGGCGGGCCTGGCCGACGGCTCCCGCCCGCTGCCCGTCGCCACCCGTGACGGCATCAAGGTGCTCACCTTCGCCGGCGACCAGATCACCGTCGACATGGGAGCGCCCAAGGTCCTCGAGGAGACCGCGATCGCGGTGGCCGGGCGGAGCCGGCCGGCGCTGCACGTCGACATGGGAAACCCGCACGCCGTCACGTTCGTCGACGCGCTCAAGGAAGCCGGCGACCTGCTCACCGAGCCCGAGTACGACGCCGCGGTCTACCCGCACGGCGTCAACATCGAGTTCGTCGTACGCCGAGGCCCCGGCCACGTCGCGATGCGCGTCCACGAGCGCGGCTCGGGGGAGACCCGGTCCTGCGGCACCGGCGCCTGCGCGGTGATGGTCGCGGCCGCGCTGCGGGACGAGCCGGGCGGCCGCCGCGACACCCCCTACCGCGTCGACCTCCCCGGCGGCACCCTCACCATCACCTGGACCGCCGACGACCGGATCGAGATGACCGGCCCGGCCGTCCTCGTCGCGCGAGGGACCACCGAGCTCTGAGCTAGGGAGCCGGGGTCGGGGCGGGAGCCCGCCGCCGGCGCCGCAGCGCGAGCCAGGCCGGGAGCCCCAGCACCAGCAGCGGTACGCCGAACGGCAGCACCGCGCCGATGCCTGCCGCGACCGCGGTCGAGGAGACCACGAGGGCGTGCCAGCCGCGGTGCAGCCCGCCGACGAATCCCGTGCGGTGCTTGGCCGGCGCGGTGGTGGTCGCCGCCGGCGTACGCGTCCGGTCCACGCTCACCGTGATGGTCGACATCGTGGTCTGGTCCTTGAGGTAGGCCTGCTTCTGCTCCAGCGCGTCGAGCGAGGCCTGGCGCCGGGTCAGCTGGCTCTCCAAGGCGATCACCTGCCCGAGGGTGGTCGCCCGGCTCATCAGCTGCTCGATGCGCTGCAGGCTGGCCCTCTGGGCCCGGACCCGCACGCCCACGTCGATGACCTGCGTCGTGACGTCCTGCGCCGAGCTGCTCGCGGAGGTCAGCGTGCCGAGCTGCTTGATGGCGTCGAAGGCGGCCATGAACCGGCCGCTCGGCACCCGGACGGTCAGCGTCTCCTGGCTGACCTTGCCCGATGCCGCCTCGGTCTGCTCGTCGTCGATGCGCCCGCCGTACCTCGTCGCGGCGCTGCGTACGCCGGACGCGGCCCCCGCCACGTCGCTGCTGCGCAGCGCCACCTGGCCGGTGTAGATGAGCTCCCTCCTGCCCAGCTCGGGCTCGGGTGCCTTGGCCCCGACCCGGCTCACGGACGCGTCGAGCGAGTCCGTCAGCGCGGCGTTGTATCCCACTCCGTCCGCCGCTCCGCGCACCTGCTGCTGCGGTACCGGAGCGGCGACCGCGCCATGGCCGGCCCCGCCCGTGTCCGACGCCTGGGTCGCGTGGGCCCCGCACGCGCCCAGCGCCAGCAGTCCCACGGCAGCCGCCGCTCCCTTGGTGATCCTCGACCTGTTCATGGGGGAGGGACGCACCAGGGGAGCAACAGGTTCCCCTAGAGTCCGCTGCATGGAACTCACCGGATCCTCTGCCATCGTCACCGGCGGCGCCTCGGGCATCGGCGCGGCCGCCGCCCGCGCGCTCGCCGCCAAGGGAGCCACCGTCGTGGTGGCCGACCTCCAGGCCGACAAGGGCGAAGCCCTCGCTGCCGAGATCAACGGCGTCTTCGCCCAGGTCGACGTCACCAACACCGAGCAGATCGGTGCCGCGGTCAAGGCCGCCGCCGAGATCGCGCCGCTGCGCGCGGTCGTCAACTCGGCCGGCATCGGCTGGGCCCAGCGCACCATCGGCCGCGACGGCCAGCTCGAGTCGGCCCACTCCCTCGAGGCCTTCACCAAGGTGATCGCGATCAACCTGATCGGCACCTTCGACATGGTCCGTCAGGCCGCGACCGCGATGAGCCAGAACGAGCCCGACGAGGACGGCTGCCGCGGCGCCATCGTCAACCTCGCCAGCGTGGCGGCGTTCGACGGCCAGATCGGCCAGGCCTCCTACTCCGCGTCCAAGGGCGGTGTCGTCGGCATGACCCTCCCGGTCGCCCGCGACCTGTCCGCGGCCGGCATCCGGCTCAACACCGTCGCCCCCGGCCTCATCGACACCCCGATCTACGGCGAGGGCGAGGCCGCCGAGGCGTTCAAGGCCAACCTCGGCCAGAACGTGCTCTTCCCCAAGCGCCTCGGCACGGGCGCCGAGCTGGCCAGCATGGTGGTCGAGTGCCTCACCAACTCCTACATGAACGGCGAGGTCATCCGGGTCGACGGCGGCATCCGGATGCCCCCGAAGTGACCTTCGCTGGTTTCGATACGCCTCCTCGCCTAGCGGCTCGTCGGCTACTCAACCAACGACCTGTCGTTGGTTGAGTAGGAGCGAGCGCCAGCGAGTGACGTATCGAAACCGACAAGAAGGGCTCCGCACCGATCGGTGCGGAGCCCTTCTGCGTTGCTGGTTGCCGGGTGCTACTGGCCGGCGACCGCGTCCAGCCACGCCGCGCCGTCCGGCGAGCCGACGCCGGTGACGTCGTCGTAGCCGGTGCGGGTGTGGATGGTGAGCATGTCACCGCGGTCGAACCAGCGGGCGCTGTAGACGTACCCGTCGGTGGCGTCCAGGCCGTTGACGAAGTCCGAGCGCACGGCACCGTCGTAGGTGGCGTCCGAGGCACCGGTCACGTCGTAGGACTGAGCGGCGGCGGCGTACAGCGTCGGGTTCGCCAGGCCGAAGCTGTGCCCGGCCTTCTGGGCGGCGAGGGCCAGCATGCCGGCGTACAGCGGCGACGCGAGCGAGGTGCCGCCGATGCGGTACTCGGCGTACTTCTGCGAGCCGTCGGGGAACGCCTGGGTCTCGCCGACGAGCATGCCCGTGGTCGGGTCACCGAGCGCCGAGACGTCCGGCACCGAGCGCATCGGCGCGCCGCCGTAGGTCTGCGAGATGTCGGTCGGCACCACGCCGGCCTGGTACGACGGCTGCGCGAACAGTCGCGACGTACCGCCACCGGAGCCGTACAGGTAGAACGGCGCGTTCCACGTGCCGTCGGCGTTCAGGGTGCTCTTCGCGGTCTCCCAACCGGTCTCGAAGATCCGGCTGTTGTCGGAGCCGATGCCCATCGACGTGCCGCCCACGGCGGTGACGTAGGGGCTCGAGGCCGGCCAGTCCGGGCTCGGGGCGACCGTGGGGTCGCCACCGGTCTCGTCACCGGAGTCACCGCTGGAGAACAGCAGCGACATGCCCTCGGCCGCGGCCTGGATCTGGGTGTCCAGGGACGGCTTGATGGTGCCCCACGGCAGCGCCTCGCCGCCGTAGCCGTAGGAGTTGGACACGATGTCGGCGAGGTGGTTGTCGACGACGCGGTTCATCAGCGCATCCATGTCGCGGCCGTTGTTGTTCGCACCGATGTAGACGATGTCGGCGCCGGGAGCCATGGTGTGCACGGCCTCGACGTCGAGGGTCTCCTCGCCGGCCCAGCCGGCCGGGTCCATCTTCCGGTTCTGTGGCTTGTTCTGCGAGCCGGGCTGGATGACCTGGGTGAAGTGCCCCTTGATCGAGGGCAGCCCGTGCTTGGCGGAGTAGGTCTCCACGTCGCTGGCGATGTACGGCGAGGCGAACGCGTCGATGATGCCGATCGTCACGCCGGAGCCGTCGTTGCCGTTGTCGATGGCGCTCTTCATGCCGTAGGCGCCCTGCAGCTGTGCACCGGAGTAGCCGCACGGCGAGAAGTTCGCCGGGTCGCTCGGCAGCACCTTGTTGTCGTTGGTGGGCGTGTTCGCCACCGTCTTCTCGCCCCAGTACGCCGAGCAGGGGGTCGCGTTGAGGAAGGCACCCGGCGCCGGGGTGACCTTGTTGGCGTGCGCGAGGGTCTGCGACTCGTCGAGCCCGACGACGGACTCGACGTCACCGGCGGCGGCCGGCACCGAGAGCGGCGTCGTGTTGCTGCGGACCGTCCGGCCCTGGACCTTGTACTCGGCGAAGGAGGTGTTGAAGGTCGTCGCGGCCTGGCCGGCGGTGCCGGTGGCCTCGACGTACTTGCGGTTCGCGGGGACCGTGCCGACCGAGAAGCCCTGCGCCTTCAGCCAGGTCTTGACCTGGTTGACCGACGCCGTCGACGGGCTGAACTGCGCACGGAACTGCGCGGGAGTGAGGAACTTGCCGTACTGCGCGCTGCCCGGCGTCGACACCGCGGTCGCGAGGGCCGCGGCCTGGTCGGCGTGCTGCAGCGGCAGGTAGACCCGGAAGGTCACCGCCTGGCTGTCGGGGGTGGCGGACACCTTGTGCGAGCTGTTGGCCCACGAGGGGACGCTACCGGCGAGGGTGTGCCGGGATGCGGCGTCGGCGCGACCGGGGAGTCCGGCGACGCCGGCGATCGCGCAGGCAGCAGCCACCGAGGTGGCCGCGGCGACTGCTCGGGTACGAGCGCGTGCCATGCGAGTTCCTTTCCGAGAAACCGATGGGGCAACCCGGAGTGGGCCCCCGGTTGGGAACCTACCCTCGGTCCGCCGATGTGGACAGGGCTGTGATCGGAAAGAAATACGGGAAGTCTTCCCGCCGCTGGGCCGTTACGCTGGTGATGCTTATGACGAACCGTGCAGATGACTTCTCCCTCGACGCCGAGATCGCCGCAACCGAAGGTTGGGACGGCCTCGACGACACAGACGAGCCCGACGACTTCGAGTCCGGGTACGCCGAGGACGCGACCACCGACCCCAGCGGCAGCCCCGCGACCGCGCCCACCACGGGCGCGATGGACCTCGCCGAGCGGCACGAGCTGCGCCGCGTGGCGGGCCTGCGCACCGAGCTCGAGGACATCACCGAGGTCGAGTACCGCCAGCTCCGGCTCGAGCGCGTCATCCTGGTCGGGGTCTGGACCGAGGGCACCGTCGCCGACCACGAGAACGCGATGGCCGAGCTCGCGCTGCTGGCCGAGACGGCCGGCTCCGAGGTGCTCGACGCGATCTACCAGCGCCGGCAGAACCCCGACCCGGCGACCTACATCGGTCGCGGCAAGGTGGAGGGCCTGGCCGAGATCGTCCAGGCCAGTGGCGCCGACACCGTCATCTGCGACGGCGAGCTCGCGCCCAGCCAGCTGAGGAACCTCGAGGACCGGGTCAAGGTCAAGGTCGTCGACCGGACCGCGCTGATCCTGGACATCTTCGCCCAGCACGCCAAGTCCAAGGAGGGCCAGGCGCAGGTCGAGCTGGCCCAGCTGCAGTACATGAAGCAGCGGCTGCGCGGCTGGGGCGGCAACCTGTCCCGCCAGGCCGGCGGCCGGGTCGGCGCCGACGGCGGCGGCATCGGCGGCCGCGGCCCCGGTGAGACCAAGATCGAGACCGACCGTCGCCGGATCAACGACAAGATCGCGAAGCTGCGCCGCGAGCTCAAGGAGATGAAGGGCACCCGCGACACCAAGCGGCAGGAGCGGCGGCGCAACGAGATCCCGAGCGTCGCGATCGCGGGCTACACCAACGCGGGCAAGTCCAGCCTGCTCAACCGGCTGACCGGTGCCGGCGTACTGGTCGAGGACGCGCTGTTCGCGACCCTGGACCCCACGACCCGGCGTACCGAGACCGCCGACGGGCGGATCTACACGATGTCCGACACGGTCGGCTTCGTGCGGCACCTGCCGCACCAGCTGATCGAGGCCTTCCGGTCCACGCTCGAGGAGGTCGCCGACGCGGACCTGATCGTGCACGTCGTCGACGGGTCGCACCCCGACCCCGAGGGCCAGCTCTCCGCGGTCCGCGAGGTGCTCTCCGAGATCGGCGCGGCCGAGGTCCCCGAGCTGGTCGTCATCAACAAGATCGACGCCGCCGACCCCCTCGTGGTCCAGCGACTGCTGCGCACCGAGCCGCACTCGGTCGCGGTGTCGGCCAAGACCGGCGAGGGCATCGAGGACGCGGTCGCGGCCGTCGAGGCCGATCTGCCACGGCCCGGCGTCGCGTTCGAGGCCCTGGTGCCCTACGCCCGCGGCGACCTCATCGACCGGATCCACCGCGACGGCGAGATCGCGACCCTCGAGCACACCGCCGACGGCACCCGGATCACCGGGCTCGCCTCCGAGGCGCTCGCCGGCGAGCTGGCGGCGTACGCCGTCTGAGGGTGCTGGCACCACCACCGGTTGTCGCGTCAGCACCGGTGTGATCGGGGTGGCCCGGCGGCCACGGTGGACGCATGAGAACCCGCCTGCTCCCCGCGGCGCTCGCCGTCGCCCTGCTCCCTCTCTCCGCACTCGTCTGCGGTACGTCGACACCGGCCGTCGCCTCGTCCTCTGCGATCACCGTCGCAACCATGCCGTCGGGCCACCAGTGGGGAGGCGTCGTGGTGACGACCACCCCCAGCGGCGCCTCGGTGCTGGCCTACTCGGACAGCTTCACCGATTCCGCCGGGCACGCGGTGTCGACCATCCGGCTGCGTCGCCAGAGCGGGACGAGCGGCTGGACATCGGTCTTCCTCCCGCCGATCACCAGCACCGACGCCTACCTCGACGAGATCGGCGCGCCCGGGCTGATGTACGACGGCTCGCAGGGCCGGCTCTACCTGGAGGCGAACGCCTCCTCGAGCGGCTCGGACCCGGCGTACGGGCACTACATCTGGTACTCCGACGACGATGGCGCGGGCTGGAACGGCCCGGTCCTGGTCCACACCAACGCGTGGAGCAACGACGACGCCTCCCCGGACGGCCAGGGCGGCTTCTACATGACCGTCGACGACCACGAGTCGTACCAGGCGCATGTCCCGTCGTCGTACCCGACGCTGGGCTGGGCCGAGACCTACAGCTTGACCGACCGGCTGATCAGCCGGGGCAACAACAACCTGACCACCGCCGGCTCGGCATACGTGCCGCTGTACTTCTTCGAGCCGGGCACCGACGCCTGGGTCCACCCCGGCACCCAGGACGACGCGAACCAGGACCGCAAGGTCTTCACCTGCCCGTACTTCATGTCGGCCGCTGGCGACACGTCCGGCGCGCTCGCCATGGCGACCTACGACTGCGACACCTACACCGAGCGGCTGCAGTTGCGCGCGGTCACGCCGACCGGTCCGACGACGGTCAGCATGGGGCCGGTCCGGACGATCGCCGTGGGCCACCTCAGCCGCCGGCCCCACGTGCATGCGGTGCCCGGATCCGCGGGGCACTTCGTCCTGCAGTGGAACGACGACGACAAGGTCTGGGCGGCGCGCGTGAGCGGCGGCCCCGGCGGGACGATCGACAAGTACGCGGTGTTCGACTACTCCGCCCACGGCCTCTGGTACTACACGATGAACTCGACCGACATCTCCCGGAAGTGGCTCGTCGGCATCGGCCAGGTGACGGGCGGGAAGACCGTGCTGTGGGCCACCCGCAACAGCGCGATGATGCCGCAGGTGGGCGTTGCCGGCGCGACGTACGACAAGTCCGCGGGGAAGGCGGCGTACACGCTGCGCACGAACTCGGAGGGGACCGCGGTCGTGACGCTCGTGGCGAGCTGGAGCGGCCACACGGCATCACAGAAGGTCTCGTACGCCGTCGGCTCGGCCGGCAGCTGGAAGCGGTCGATCACCGCCGGCTCCGCGATCCGGGGCTTGCTGGGACACGCCGGCGCCAAGGCGAAGCTCGTCGTCACGTTCAGGAACAGCGCCGGCACCGGCGGCGCCACGTCGGCGGTGAGGATCGTGAGCTGACCCGTCCTCCACAGGCGGCGGGACCGAGGCAGCGATGCGTCGGTCCCGCCCCTTAAGGTTCTCGGGTGCCTGATCCCGACAGTCCCGTCCGCTCGGTGCTCGCGGCCGCGGTCGAGGCGCTCGGCGGCCAGCCCCGCGAGGGCCAGGCGCTGATGGCCGAGGCGGTCGGCGCCGCGCTCGAGGGGCACCAGCACCTGCTGGTCCAGGCCGGCACGGGCACCGGGAAGTCGCTGGGCTACCTGGTGCCCAGCCTGCTCCACGACGACCGGGTCGTGGTCGCCACCGCGACCCTGGCCCTGCAGCACCAGCTCGTCGAGCGCGACCTGCCGCGGCTGGTCGAGGCGGTCGGGTCGATGCCCGGGGTGGACGCCAGCTTCGCCGTACTCAAGGGGCGGTCGAACTACGCGTGCCTGCACCGGGTCCGCGAGGGGGCGCCCGACGACCAAGGCGAGCTGATCCAGGCCGAGGCCGCCCTCGGCGCGCTCGGCAAGAAGGTCCTGGAGTTGCGCGAGTGGGCCGAGGAGGAGGCCGGCTCCCGGGGGAGCGGCGAGCGCGACAACGCTCCGCGCCATACCGACAAGGAGTGGCGCCAGGTCAGCGTCTCCGCTCGCGAGTGCCTGGGGGCGACCCGCTGCCCGTTCGGCGAGGAGTGCTTCGCCGAGCGCGCCAAGGAGAAGGCGCAGAAGTCGCACCTGGTGGTCACCAACCACTCCCTTCTCGCCATCGATGCGATCGAGGGCATCCCGATGCTCCCGGAGTACGACGCCGTCATCGTCGACGAGGCGCACGAGCTCGTCGCGCGGGTGACCCAGGCCTCCACCGCCGAGCTGTGGGCCGCCGAGGTCGAGCGGTCGGCGAAGCGCGCGATGAAACACGCCGACGACGCCGCCCACGACCTCGCCGACGCCTCCGACACGCTGCGGGCCGCATTGGGCGAGACCCCGCCCGGCCGGATCGAGACCCTCCCCGAGGAGCTCGCCGACGCCCTGGCGCTGGTCCGCGACGCGGCACGCGCCTGCGTCTCGGCCTTCCCGCGGGCCGAGCCGGGCGGCGAGCCCGACGCCGGCCTCGCGCAGGCCAAGGCCGGCGTGCAGGACGTCTTCGCCATCACCGAGCGGATGGCCGCGGCCTCCGAGGCCGACGTGCTCTGGCTCGCTGAGGGCACCGAGCGGATCCCGCCGCGCCTGTGCATCGCGCCGCTGCAGGTGTGGGGCCAGCTGCGCGACAAGCTGCTCGCCGAGAAGACCGCGGTCCTCACCTCGGCCACCCTGATGCTCGGCGGCGACTTCACCACCCTCGCCACCACCGTCGGCCTCAAGCCCTCCGAGCGGGTCGAGGCGGGCGCGGCTCCGACCGAGCCGAAGGAAGGCGTGCAGCCGTGGGTCGGCCTGGACGTCGGCAGCCCGTTCGACTACCCCAAGCAGGGCATCCTGTACGTCGCCAAGCATCTGCCGCCCCCGGGCCGCGACGGCCTCGGGCCGGCCCAGCTCGACGAGATCGTCGACCTGATCGACAAGGCGGACGGCCGCACGCTCGGGCTGTTCTCCAGCCGCCGGGCGGCCGAGGCCGCCGCGGAGCACGTGCGCACCAAGCTGCCGCACCTGACCACGCTGGCCCAGGGCGACGCCCAGCTGCCGGAGCTCGCGCGGCAGTTCGTCGAGGACCCGCACACGTGCCTGTTCGGCACCCTGGGTCTGTGGCAGGGGCTGGACGTGCCGGGCGACACCTGCCAGCTGGTCATCATCGACCGGATCCCGTTCCCGCGGCCCGACGACCCGCTGATGAGCGCGCGGCAGAAGGCCGCCGACAAGGCCGGCGGCAACGGCTTCATGCAGGTCGCCGCCACCCACTCCGCGCTGCTGCTCGCCCAGGGCGCGGGCCGGCTGATCCGCACCCACACCGACCGCGGCGTGGTCGCGGTGCTGGACCCCCGGCTGGCCACGGCCCGCTACGGCGGGTTCCTCAAGGCCAGCCTGCCGCCGATGTGGTCGACGACCGACCCGGCGGTGGCGAGGCAGGCACTGGCCCGCCTCGCCGCCGCAGCAGGGCAGTAGCTCAGGTCAGGACGCGGTCGCCTGCAGGCTGGCACCCGGGCTGTCGTCCTTGGAGGTGCCCTGGCAGGTGTACATCCAGAAGCCGGTCGTGCGGTTCCAGCAGGTGTAGCGGGTGCCGGCGTTGATCAGCGACACCTCCACCCAAGCGACGGTCGCCGGGTCGAAGGTCACGGTCCGCGCGGTGGTGCTCGCCGGGACCACGGTGCGGGAGTACTTGCCGTCCTTGGTGTGGACCACGATCGCGGCCTCGACGTCGGAGCCGGTGCTGCCGGTGGTCGTGAGGTCGAGGCTGGTCGCCCCGGTCCCCGGCAGGAAGCGGTACGTCGCCGAGCTCAGGTGCGGGAGGTTGGGCGACTTCGTGGCCGTGTTGCCGAGCAGACCCGGGGCGAGCGTGTTCGACCCGGCCAGCTTCGTGGCGGTGTAGGAGCCGCCCTCGTGGTAGTAGGCGCCCGGTCGCCGGTTGGCGACCACGAACCGCGCGAACTCGGTGTCCAGGCTGGTGCCGCGCTCGATGAGCGCCTGCTTGATGGCCTCGACGGAATAGCCGCTCTTGCCGATCGACAGGCCCCAGATCCGGCGTACCAACGTCGGCAGGATGCCCTGCTTGGTCGGGTAGTGCTCGGTGAGGTAGCGGAAGAAGATCCAGGTGCCGTACTGGTGCAGGTAGGCCGCGCTGCCGCTGGAGTTGGAGTAGGCGTCCAGGCTGACCGTGGGCTTGCCCATCGGGCCGTAGGGCAGGTAGCCGCGGTTGTCGTTGATCTTCGTGTAGAGCTCGTCCTCGGCCCAGGTCGCGGTGGCCTCCATCATCCAGGAGTCCTCGTCGAAGTCGTAGGCGAACTGGACCGCGTGGAAGTACTCGTGCGCCGCGGTGACCTCGAGGTTCTGCCGCGGGGAGTGGTAGGGGAACTCGCTGTGGCTGTAGTTGTTGTCGAGCACGCAGTACGCCGACACGGCCGGGTGGTTGGTGCCCGACGCGTCGTACGCCAGCTTCGGGTCGTCGGAGGTGCAGTAGCCGTAGAGGCCCTTGGACCCGATGTTGCCGAGGTAGATGTCACGACGCGAGTCGCCCCCGATGCGGCCGTCGCCGCGGGTCGAGCGGTAGCCGGCCTTGCGGTAGACGGAGTCGATGCGGGTCAGCTGGTGGAGGGTGAACTCGACCATGTCGGGCACGCCGTTGTGCGCCCGGCCGCTCCAGCGTCCGG
The DNA here is from genome assembly GCF_054777895.1 of Nocardioides ultimimeridianus. NCBI lineage: Bacteria > Bacillati > Actinomycetota > Actinomycetes > Propionibacteriales > Nocardioidaceae > Nocardioides > Nocardioides ultimimeridianus. The sequence continues at coordinate 26,186 of NZ_BAAHAB010000003.1, forward strand.
ACCGGCCGTTGTCCTCGGGGTCGACCCCGTTGGTGTTGTCGCGCTTCGGGCCGGTGCCCTGGCGCACGTAGTGCACGCAGATCCGGGAGTTGCACAGCTCGTAGCGCTTCGCCGTGGACTTGTAGCAGGCGTAGTCGCCGGGGCAGTTGGAGCTGCTGGCGGTCGGCCGGGCGAAGTACCGCTCGGCCTCGCGCTGCTGGCTCGGCGGCAGCGCGCTCTTGGTCTCGGCCAGGTTGCGCAGCGCGATGGTCGCGTCGCCGCGGACCGTCGTACCGGTGGCGGAGAAGATCTGCTGCACCCGGTCCAGCGCGTGCTGCGCGCGGTGCAGCAGGGCGCGCGGGCTCGGGTCGGAGGCGTGGCTCGCGGCCGGCGCCGCCTGGGCCCCCGGCGAGACCAGAGCCAGTGACCCGGCGAGCGTGATGGCGAGGAGAAGCCCGAGAACAGGCCTGCTGCTGCGGAGCATGGAACCTTCGACTTTCGACTGACCGGACAGAGCACGTACCCGACGACCCTACGTGAGCGTGGGGCGCGCCCCGAAAAGTCGCGGGCTCAGCTCCGGTACGCCGTGGCCCGCACCGCGTTCGGGAGGTTGTCGTCGGTGCCGTGCTGGGCGTAGCAGCTGTAGTAGGTCGCGCTGCTGTAGCCGTTCCAGCAGGTGCTGAAGCGCGGAGACGCATTGACCACCTCGACCTCGACGTTCCGCACGGTCGCGGAGCCGAACGGGATGCGGATGGTCGCATCGCCCGTCGAGGAGAGCGCGATCAGCCGCGAGGAGGTGCCGCCGGAGGCCGCGTTGATCCACAGCGTCGCCGCCGCACCACGCGTCTTCGCCGGAAGGTCCAGGTGGAGGCGCAGGTGCCAGGCACTGCCGGTGCCGGCCTTCGGGGTGAGCCGGAGCACCCGGTAGCTCAGGTGCAGGAGCCGGAAGGAGGTCGACCAGCTGAGGTGGCCGGGCCCGACCGAGGAGCTGGTCGCGACCGGCGCGCTGGGGTACTGGTTGGCCGCCGCCTCACTGAAGTACCTCGTGGGGTGACGGGCCGCGAGGTCGAACCTGCTCAGGGCGCGGGTGAGGTCGATGTGGTGCGCGGCGAGCGCGCTCCTGACCCCCTTGATGGAGTACATGTCCGGCGCACCCGGGCTGGCGTCCAGGCGTTGCCAGATCTGGCGGATCAGCAGCGGCAGCGCACCGGACTTCTCGGTCACCAGGCGCTCGGTCAGGAACCGGAAGAAGATCCAGGTGCCGTACCAGTGCAGGTTGACGTCGCCGTTGGTGTCCAGGGGCAGGGAGGGGTTGCGGATCGGGTCGGCGCCATAGGACAGGTACTGCATGTTGTCGTTGATCGAGGTGTACAGCTCGTCCTCGGCCCAGGTGGCGGTCGCCTCCATGATCCAGGGGTCCTCGAAGAAGTCGTAGCTGAACTGCACCGCGTGGAAGAACTCGTGGGCGGCGGTCACCTCGAGGTTCTCCAGCTGGGTGTGACCGGGGTACTGGGCCGGGGCGTAGTCGTTGTCGAGGACGCAGTACGCCGATCCGGCGTACCCGGTGTTCAGCGCGGGGTCGTCGCTCGTGCAGAAGCCGTAGAGGTGGTAGCGGGAGAGCTCGCCCAGGTAGATGTCGGTCTGGTCGGCGTTCATGCCGCCCAGGCTGCCGTTGTCGGCGCTGGCGGAGTCGACGAGCGGCATCCGGTAGCCGGCGGCGGCGTAGGTGTCCCAGACGTGCTCCATCGTCGCGAGCACCTCGTCGACGTAGTCGGGATCCTTGTTCGTGTCGCCACCGTCCGTGGGGTCGACGCCGTTGGTGCTGTCCTCGGTCGACAGGTCGTAGTGCACGCAGAGGGGAAGCCTGGTGCTGCACTCCTCGTGCTCGGTGCCGGTGTAGACCACCGGGAAGTCGGGGTCGCTGTCGGAGGGCCCCGGCCGCGCAAGGATCCGGTCGGCCTGGGTGCGCTGATCGGGGGACAGCGCGGGATAGGCGGCCCGCAGGTCGCGCAACAGCAGGGTGGCGTCCTCGTGCCTCTGCGCGAGGCGGGACGCGGCCCGGCTCCCTCCGAAGAGGGACTCGGCCCGGGACAGCTCGGCGGCGGCCTGCGCCCGGGTCGTCGTCGGAGGCTGGTGGATCGCGGCGGTGGCCGGGGAGGCGTGGGCCGGCTGGCTCGCACCGGTGACGCCGAGGCCCGCGAGCGACGCGGTGATGACCAGGGAAAGGACGCGGGCCCGTCCGGAGATGCGGATCACCTGCTGAATCTAGGGGATCGGCATCCCCGGGCGGACCCGGGAGAGGCAAAGAAGCGCGGCGTCGGCGTCAGACCTTGCGGAGCACGGCGGTGACCTTGCCCAGGATCGTGGCGTGGGTGCCGTCGATCGGCTCGAAGGCCGGGTTGTGCGGCAGCAGCCACACCTGGCCGTTCTTGCGCTGGAAGGTCTTCACGGTGGCCTCGCCGTCGATCATCGCGGCGACGATCTCGCCGTTCTCGGCGGTGGCCTGCTGGCGGATGACGACGTAGTCGCCGTTGCAGATCGCGGCGTCGATCATCGACTCGCCGCTGACCTCCAGCAGGAACAGCTGGCCGTCGCCGACCAGCTGCTTCGGCAGCGGGAAGACGTCCTCGACCCGCTCCTCGGCGAGGATCGGTCCGCCGGCGGCGATCCGGCCGACCAGCGGAACGTTGCTCGGGGCGGGCGCGGAGTCGTTGATGGCGGTCTCGTCGTACTCCGACTCGGCCTGGGTCATGCCGCTGAGCGGGCGTCGCTTCATCAGGGTCTCGGGGAGGAACACCTCGATGGCGCGGGGCAGGTGGGGGTCGCGGCGTACGAACCCCTTGGCCTCGAGCTGGCGCAGCTGGTGGGCGACGCTGGAGGTGCTGGTCAGGCCCACCGCCTCGCCGATCTCGCGCATGCTCGGCGGGTAGCCGCGCTTGTCGATGGCCTTCTTGATCGTGGTCAGGATCCGCTGCTGGCGTGGGGTGAGGCCCGTGCCGTCGGGCGGACCGTCGGGGAGCTCACTCACGGGGCGAACAGCCTTCTTGGTCATGGGTCGAACGTAACCCCGATCACCCCGGATCTCAAACAGGTGTTCGATCCGGCGTGTCGCGACACGCCGTCGAACACGCGTGCGACGAAATGCCGCGATTGTGTCGAATGCGTGTTCTATGCTCGTCCATGTGTTCGATCGAACGTCTGATCGAAGCCGGGCCCAGAAGTTGTGTCGGCGGCCTCGGTCAGAGTGAGGGCACACCGACCAGCAACCCCTTCCCCGGAGGTCACCATGAGCACCATCAGCTTCAGCCCCGCGTACGTCTCCCGCCCGCAGGTGCGGCTCACCCGCCGCGGCCGGCTCGTGGTCCTCGCGCTCTCGCTGCTGGCGGTGCTCGCGGTCGCCCTGATGGTCGCCTCCGCCTCGGCCGCCGGCAGCCACTCCGGGACGCCCGACGTCCACCTGGTCACCGTCCAGCCCGGCGACACGCTGTGGGACATCGCCGGCGACGCCGCCGCGGCCCACGGCACGCAGACCGGTGACATGGTGCAGCGCCTCGAGGACCTCAACCCGATCGACGACGGCATGGTCTACGTCGGTCAGCAGATCCGCGTGCCCAACTGAGGCACGACCAGCTCGTCCGTCGCCTCGACCCCGGCGGACGTAGGGGAAGACGAGGGGCCCGATCCTGCGCGGATCGGGCCCCTCGCGCTGTTCCTCCACAGGGCGGCGGGCCGAGGGTGGCCGGGCGGGGTGCCTTCGGCGTACGTTCTGGGCAATCCGCCTCGGGAGGGTTCCATGAAGTACGTCGGCATCGCCGTCCTGCTGTTGCTGCTGGTCGGGTGCGGGGGAGACCCGCAGCCCCGGTTCTCGCCCAGCCCCACCGTCTCCCCGCCCACCACGACCGCTGCCGCGGTCGAGACCCCGCAGGAGTTCCTGCGGCGGTGGGTGCACGCGATGGATGCCATGGAGCGCACCGGCAACCCGGCGGCATGGCAGCGGATGAACTTGCGAAGGTGCAAGAGCTGCTCTGTCGCCGCTGAAGTGGTGAAAGCGGTGTACGCGGCGGGCCGGAAGGTCGTCGGCGGGCAGTCGAGAATCGTGTCGATCGGTCGCGCGGCCTCGGGCAGGTGGCACGTCCGAACGGTGAGTCGCCCGAGTCGGATCGTCGATCAGTCCGGCACCGTCAAAGGGTCGTTCCCGGGTGGTCCGACGATGTTGGAGATCACCTTGGTCAAGCAGGGCGACGGGTTGCGGGTCGCCACGCTCATTCGGGTCGTGAAGTGATGCTGCGTCGCGGTGTCGCCGTGCTGTTGGTCGTCTACGTGAGCTTCTTCTTCGTCGACACTCCGGCCCAGGCTCGCGGCGGTGGATCGTGTGCAGGGGGCGCGACCCTCATCGCTGCAGCGGTCGAGTGTCAGGACCGCTCGCACGGCGGCAGCGCCCCTGTTGGGACTTCGGTCGATGTCGTCGGGGTGAGCGAGGTGTGCGCGCCTGGTTCCGCGGGGGCCTGCCAGCCGGTGGCGTGTCCCGGCATGAACGTGGGCGACGGGTTCCAGATGACGGAGCACCTGTCGGACGGCACGTCCCGCACCGTGTGCCAGACGTCGAGCGACTCGATGGCCGGCCTCGGACCGAGCCCGGGCCAGGTGGCGCAGGCGATGCGGCGCCTGTCCTGGCCCGGCAGCCCGCTGATGATCCAGCCCGTCAACGGCCGGACCCTGGTCAACTTCCGGACGAACTTCTACACGACCAATACCGGCCCGACCACGAAGACCGTCACCCTGCTGGGGAGGCGGATCACCATCGAGGCCACGCCGAGCTACCGGTGGAGGTGGGGCGACGGCGGCCGGGCGAGCGGGACGAGCGCGGGGGCGGCGTACCCGCACCTGCTGGTGACCCACGAGTACCTCCGCAAGGGCGTGGTCCACCCGCGCCTCGACACCGTCTACTCGGGGCGGTTCCGCATCGGGCAGGGCGCGTGGCAGGCGATCCCCGGCACCCTCACCGTCATCGGCACGCCGCAGCGGCTCGAGGTCGTCACGGCCCGGCCGGTGCTGGTCAATCCCTACGGCTGAGGGCTTGTGGGGAGATCCGGGGCTATCCGATGGACTTCGATCTCCCCGTAGTTGCCACGACACTGCGCCGCCAGCGCGGTCTGGTCGGCCGCGGCCAGCTGCTCGAGGCCGGCGCCCTACCGCACGACATCAAGCGTGCTCCGCCGGCGCCGGCTCGCCACCGTCCACCCGGGCGTGTACGTCGACCACACGGGTCCGTTGACCCAGCGGCAGCGCGAGTGGGCGGCCGTGCTCGCGGTCTGGCCGGCTGCGCTGTCGGGCCGGTCCGCGCTCGGCCTACCCGCAGCCGGTGGGATCGAGGTCGCCGTCGACTGGGCGCGCAGGCCATCAGGCCCGCCGGGTGTCGTCGTACGCCGGACCCGATCCTTCGACCAGCGAGTGGTGTGGGCCGGTGACCCTCCCGCGCTGCTGCCCGAGCACGCGGTGATCGACGTGGCACAAGAGCTGTTGGCCCAACGCGATGTGGCGACGGCGTACGCCTTGATCGCGAACAGTCGCGACCGGGTGACCATCTGGCGCGTGCGGTCGGCGCTGGAGGGGCGCGAGCGGGTCGGGCACCGGCGGATCCTGGCCGGGCTGATCGATGACGTCGCCGACGGGTCCCACTCGGTGCTCGAGCGCGGGTTCCTCACTGAGGTGGCTCGGCCGCACGGGCTGCCGCCGGTCGCGCGGCAGGTCCGCGGCACGGCGGACGGACGGGCGGTGCGCTACGACCTGAGGTACGCCGCGTTCGGGGTGATCGTGGAGCCGGACGGGTTCGCGTTCCACGGCACCACGCGGATGCGCGACGCCGACGCCCACCGCGACCTCGCCACCCTCGCCGAGACCGGCGACATCACGGTGCGCATCACCTACGGTCAGGTGTTCCGCGACGGCTGTGCGACCGCGATGCGGCTCGGCGCGGTGCTGGCCCGGCGTGGCTGGGAGGGCCGGCCGACCCGGTGCGCCCGTTGCTAGCGCGCCGCCCGCTTCCCGCCCTTGGGTGCATCCGGGTCGCGCACCGGACGCGGATCGGGGCCGTGGGTGATGCCGAGCGCCCGCGAGACCCGCACCGCCAGCATCAGCCCGAGGAACAGGCAGGCGACCGCGCCGAGTGAGGCCAGCCCGAGCAGCGCCCAGGCCGCGAACGAGCCGTCCCGGCGAGCGTCGGCGCCGATGTCGATGGCGGCGTACACGAGGTAGCCCCAGGCCACGACGCACGCGGTGATGGCCACGGCGAGGCCCAGCAGGGCAGGGCGGAACCGTCGCGCCTCCCGCGCGCCCGCCCGCTTCCCTCCGGCCACAGGCGCCATTGTGACTGATGGGGCCAGACACGCCGTAGGCGCGCCGTCCCAGAACTCCGAAGACGGCCCTGACCTGCGCAAACACCCCGGTACGACGACACCTGCCGAATCGCTGGTGCCCGGGTCTTGCCTCCCTGGTGCCACGGGCGTACGGTTACCACTACATCTAGTAGTTACACCGGTGTAGTTCTCCACATCTAGTCCACAACGGGCCGCTGGAGTTGCACAGGTCACTGCCGGATCTCCACAGCGGAACACCGGTTCTCCACCGGTTCATCCACAGGCTCAGCTCCGGGAGGGGGACCCCATGCACTGCCCGTACTGCAAGCACTGCGACACCAAGGTCCTCGACTCCCGCGTCGCCGACGACGGCTCCAGCATCCGCCGGCGCCGAGTCTGCCAGAGCTGCGAGAAGCGGTTCACCACCGTGGAGCAGATGCAGCTGACCGTCCTCAAGCGCAGTGGCACCAACGAGCCGTTCAACCGCGACAAGGCCGTCGCCGGCGTCCGCAAGGCGTGCAAGGGGCGGCCCGTCGACGAGGACGCGCTGGCGCGGCTCGGCCAGGAGGTCGAGCACCAGCTGCGCCTGGCCGGCAGCCCCGAGATCGCGGCCCACGAGGTGGGCCTGGCGATCCTGAGCCCGCTGCGCGCGTTGGACGAGGTCGCCTACCTGCGCTTCGCCAGCGTCTACCGCGGCTACGAGTCGGCCGACGACTTCGAGGCCGAGATCGCCCTGCTCCGCGCCGAGCGCGAGCTCCAGCCCAGCACGGGCTGACCCCAGACCGCCCGGGCAGCCAGTGGGGAAGCTGTCTGCCCGGGCACCCAACTCCGGCGACCGACACGTTGTCGGCGCCACGAGCAACACTTGAAGCAAGCACGCCGCACACCAGCACCGCGCGACCACAAAGGGGAACAGGAAGCACATGACCGAGACCGTGAACAGCCAGGCAGCAGGTCAGACGGCAGGCAGGGGCCTGACCATCGAGCGAGTGTTCAGCAGCGAGGGCGTGCACCCCTACGACGCGATCACCTGGGAGCGGCGCGACGTCGTCCAGACCAACTGGAAGACCGGCGAGACGGTCTTCGAGCAGCGCGGCGTGGAGTTCCCGGACTTCTGGAGCGTCAACGCGAGCACGATCGTCACGACCAAGTACTTCCGCGGCGCGGTCGGCACCCCCGAGCGCGAGTCCGGCCTGAAGCAGCTCATCGACCGGGTCGTGGGCAAGTACGTCGCCGCCGGCCGCGAGCACGGCTACTTCGCGACCGAGGCCGACGCCGAGATCTTCGAGCACGAGCTCACCTGGCTGCTGGTCAACCAGTACTTCTCCTTCAACTCCCCGGTGTGGTTCAACGTCGGCACGACCGCCCCCCAGCAGGTCTCCGCGTGCTTCATCCTCTCGGTCGACGACTCGATGGACTCGATCCTCAACTGGTACAAGGAGGAGGGCTTCATCTTCAAGGGCGGCTCCGGCGCCGGCCTGAACCTCTCCCGGATCCGCTCCTCCAAGGAGCTCCTCTCCAGCGGTGGTACGGCGAGCGGCCCGGTCTCCTTCATGCGCGGCGCCGACGCCTCGGCCGGCACCATCAAGTCCGGCGGCGCCACGCGTCGCGCGGCCAAGATGGTCGTGCTCGACGTCGACCACCCCGACATCGAGGAGTTCGTCGAGACCAAGTGGCGCGAGGAGGACAAGATCCGCGCCCTGCGCGACGCCGGCTTCGACATGGACCTGGGCGGCAAGGACATCACCTCGGTCCAGTACCAGAACGCCAACAACTCCGTCCGCGTCAACGACGAGTTCATGCGCGCGGTCGAGGAGGGCAAGGAGTTCGGCCTGCGCTCGCGCAAGGACGGCTCGGTCATCGAGACCGTCGACGCCCGCAGCCTGTTCCGCAAGATCAGCGAGGCCGCGTGGGCCTGCGCCGACCCCGGCCTGCAGTACGACGACACCATCAACGACTGGCACACCAACCCCGAGACCGGCCGGATCACCGCGTCCAACCCGTGCTCGGAGTACATGTCGCTCGACAACTCCTCGTGCAACCTGGCGTCGCTGAACCTGCTGAAGTTCCTCAAGGACGACGACACCTTCGACGCGCCGCTGTTCGCGAAGGCCGTCGAGCTGATCATCACCGCGATGGACATCTCGATCTGCTTCGCCGACTTCCCGACCGAGCCCATCGGCGTCACCACCCGCGACTACCGCCAGCTCGGCATCGGCTACGCCAACCTCGGCGCGCTGCTGATGGCGATGGGCCTGGGCTACGACTCCGACGGCGGTCGCTCGATGGCGGCCACCATCACCTCGCTGATGACCGGCACGTCGTACCGGCGCTCCGCGGAGCTCGCCGCGATCGTCGGCCCGTACGCCGGCTACGCCCGCAACGCCGAGGCGCACAACCGCGTCATGCGCAAGCACCAGGCCGCCAACGACGAGGTGCGCACGCTGCACGTCGCCGACGCGCAGGTGCACAAGCTGGCCACCGAGGAGTGGGCCAAGGTCGTCGACCTCGGCAAGACCAACGGCTTCCGCAACGCGCAGGCCTCGGTCCTCGCGCCGACCGGCACCATCGGCTTCATGATGGACTGCGACACGACCGGCATCGAGCCGGACTTCTCGCTGGTCAAGTTCAAGAAGCTGGTCGGCGGCGGCTCGATGCAGATCGTGAACCAGACGATCCCGCGGGCGCTGACCAAGCTGGGCTACGACGAGGAGAAGGTGGAGGCGATCGTCGAGTACATCGCCGAGCACGGCCACGTCATCGACGCCCCCGGTCTGAAGACCGAGCACTACGAGGTGTTCGACACCGCGATGGGCGCGCGGGCCCTCAAGCCGATGGGCCACGTCAAGATGATGGCGGCCTGCCAGCCGTTCCTGTCCGGCGCGATCTCCAAGACGGTCAACCTGCCCGAGTCGGCCACGGTCGAGGAGATCGAGCAGATCTACATGGAGTCGTGGAAGCTCGGCCTGAAGGCCACGGCGATCTACCGCGACAACTGCAAGGTCGGTCAGCCGCTGGCCGACGGCGGCGGCAAGGCCAAGAAGGACGCCGCCGACAAGGCCGACGCCGCTGCCGCGGCCCAGGTCGTCGAGAAGGTCGTGGAGAAGGTCGTCTACGCCCCGACCCGCAAGCGCCTGCCGAAGTCGCGCATCGCCCGCACGACCTCGTTCTCGGTCGCGGGTGCGGAGGGCTACATGACCTCCGGCGCCCACGACGACGGCGAGCTCGGCGAGATCTTCCTCAAGCTCGGCAAGCAGGGCTCGACCCTGGCCGGCGTGATGGACGCGTTCTCGATCGCGGTCTCGATCGGCCTGCAGTACGGCGTCCCGCTGGAGACCTACGTCTCGAAGTTCACCAACCTGCGCTTCGAGCCCGCCGGCCTCACCGACGACCCGGACGTCCGGATGAGCCAGTCGATCATGGACTACGTCTTCCGGCGCCTGGCGCTGGACTACCTGTCCTTCGAGGACCGCTCGATGCTCGGCATCTACTCCGCCGAGGAGCGCCAGCGCCACCTCGAGACCGGCTCCTATGAGCCCGTCGAGGAGACCGGCAACGCCTCCGAGCTGGTCGAGACGATCCCGGTCGTCAAGCCGGTCGAGGCCGAGACCATCGAGGTCGAGGACGACGAGGACCCGCTGGCGGGAGCCCCGACGGTCGAGGCCCGCACCTCCGCCGAGCTCCTCGAGCAGATCACCGGCCACGCGGTCGACTCCCCGCTCTGCATGACCTGCGGCACCAAGATGCGCCCCGCCGGTTCCTGCTACGTGTGTGAGGGTTGCGGCTCCACGTCGGGCTGCAGCTGACCGTCTGAGACGCGGAAGCGGCGGTCACCCGGGAGGGTGGCCGCCGCTTCGGCGTCTGGTGGGCATCCGGTGGATTCTCGGTCGCCTGGTGACTGAGGATCCACCGGACGATCAGAGCCGCGCCTCGACCTCGGCGAGGGAGGGCAGGGTGCCGGTGGCGTGGAAGAGGTCGATGACGGCCGAGCGGACGGCGGCGGCTTCCAGGTCGGGCAGGCGCCACACGGCCTGGCGCTCGGCCGGTCGCAGGGTCGCCATGAACTCCGCGAAGACGGTGGCGGCGTCGTCGTACGGGGCGACGTCGAGGATCGCCTGCTGGAGGGCGGCCAGCCGATCCGACCAGTGCGGCCAGTACGCCGCGGTCCACTCCGCCATCTTCGCGAACCAGACGCGGCGGGTGTCCCGGTGCGGGATCCGGTGGGCGACCTCCCAGCCGGTAGCCGCCGATTGCAACATCGACTCGAAGAGCAGCCAGAGCAGCTGATCCTCGGAGTCGGCCGTGTCGCGGAGCTCGTCCTTGCCGCGTTCGCTGTAGACCGTGCACCACCGACCGGGGACGGGGTTGCCGGCGTCGCCCGGCAGGAAGTAGCCCAGTACGTCGTCGCCGAAGCCGTGCCGCGGGAGCTGGATCCGCTGCTCACCGGAGAGGCTCGCGAGGCGTTCCCGGATGCCCTCCAGCGTCGAGGCGATCTCGTCGGGGTTCACGCGAGGTCCCGTCGTACGACCTCCATCGCGGGCAGGTCCGCCGGGGCCCAGTCGAGGCGTCCGAGGTCGGCGGGTGCGAGCCAGGCGAGCTCGGAGTGCTCGGTGAGCTCGGGCGTGCCGCCGGTCAGCTCGCAGTAGTACGTCGTCAGGGTGAGTACGCCGGCGTCGTACACGTGGGTGGTCGTGGTGACGAGGTCGCCCACGGCGATCGCGCAGCCCAGCTCCTCCTCGATCTCGCGGACCAGGGCGTCGTGGGGCGCCTCGTCCGGCTCGACCTTGCCGCCGGGGAACTCCCACAATCCCGCCAACGCGCCGGTGCCGCGCTGGGCGCAGAGGACCTTGCCGTCACACACGATGACCGCGCCGACCACGGCGATCTGCTTGCCTGCCATGGGCAGCAGCGTAGGAGGGCGGCGCTCAGTAGCTGTCGAAGGTGACCTTCGGCTGGTCGTCGACGAGCTCGACCTTGACGTTGACGTAGAGGCTGGAGGTGTCGGACTCCTTGACCCAGTGCGGGGCGCCGAAGCCGTAGGAGTCGTCGTACTCGTAGGTCACCTTCGCGTCGCCGGAGTCGGTGGAGAGGTCGGCGGGGAAGCTGCCGTAGAAGCCGTCCCACGACACGGTCGGCGCGGTGGTGAGGGTCCAGGTGACGTCGCGCTGCCTGTCGCCGTAGCCGTATCCCGACTGCGGGCAGCCCTTCGGCTCCAGGGTCGTGGCCCTCATGCAGGTTGCGAGCCACGACGCCAGCTTCGTGTCGACGGCCTGCTTCAGCGCGTCGGAGGGCTGCGGGTCGCTGACCTCGGCGTAGAGGCCGTAGGACTCCGAGGCCGGCACTGCGGTGCGGTCATCGCCGGCCTGCAGCCACTCGCTGTCGGCGTACGGGTTGAAGGCGTAGGAGCCGGGCATCGCCCAGAAGTCGGCCGTGTCGCCGCCGGTCACCGGCACGGAGACGCCGTTGGCGGTCAGGGAGGTGCTGGTGTCGGGCACGTCGATGCTCACCTCACGGGCCAGTCCGCCGTCGTCGACCTGCCAGTGGTGGAAGAACACTCCGGCCGACCCGTGTGCCGAGAGGCTCAGCTCGACGCCGTGGCCGTCCTGCGGGCCGTCGAGGTCGACGGTGACGGTCGCGGAGCTGCCGTGGGTCTCCACCTTGGTGATGTCGTAGCCGGTGATCCGGTCACCGGCTGCGGCGTACACCTCCTGCGTCAGCAGCGCGCTCGAGGCGCCGTCATCGACCGGGGCGATCTCGACGGCCTTGGCGACATCGCCGCGGACGAGGGCGTCGAGGTAGGCGCGTGCCTGGTGCTCGGGGCTGTACGCCGTCGCGCCGATCACGTTCACCGCGATGATCGCCACCAGCGCGAGCACGGTGAGCACCCCGAGCCCGATCGCGCCGCGCTTCGCCCGGGCACGGTCCGCCGGCGACATCGGGATCCACCGCGTGGGCTCCTTGGGCGGGGAGTAGAGCTCCCTCGGACCCTTCGCGAGCCGCTGCGCGAGCCGGGGAGGTACGCCGGCGGCCAGCGCCGGTGCGACGTACCTCGACAGGGTCTCGATGACGACGCCCCAGACGGCGAGCACCGGGACCAGCCAGTACGCCGGGTGCGCACTCACCGACAGCGAGCCGCCGAACGCGTCGCCGCTGAGCACCACGGTCGAGATCAGCGTCACCAGCAGCCCCCCGACGGCGTACGTCGCCGGCAGGAACACCCACGAGATCGGCTGGGTCAGCAGCTCGCGGTCGTGCCGGCGGCGCAGGTGCCAGGCGATCGAGGTGACGAGGGTCAGGCCGAGGGCGAGCAGGGGGAGCACGAGGCCCGCGACCCAGCCGAAGCCCCACGCCATCCGCTGGCCGCCGAACGCCGTCCAGGCGCCCAGATGGCCCATCGCGAACGCCCACAGATCGACGGTCGGCGCCCACACGACCGCGAACGCGGCCGTCTCCACGTTCGTCCGCAGCAGCACCCAGAGCACCACGATGGGTGTGGCGACCACGAGCCAGAGGAGGAGGTGCTGGGCGGACAGGTGGATCGCTCGTCGTACGTCGGCGAGGAGCCACCGCGGCCACAGCGACGCGACCACGGACTGGCGCCCGAGCGCACCCGCGGCACCGGCCAGGATCAGCGTGCCGAAGAACAGGCCGAGCGTCGCGGCGTGCATGACGACGCCGTCGGAGCGCATCGCGAGCACCCGGGTCGCGACGCACGCCACCACCGCGAGGATCAGCGCGGAGGCGGTCGAGAGGAGGATCCGCTCGGCCGTGCTCGCCGACGGCGTCCGTCGTTCCGCGCGGCGCGAGAGCCACAGCACCGACCCCACGAAGACCGCCGTGACCAGCAGCGGCGGCGCGAACAGCGAGACCCCGAACTCGCTCTCGCCGAGCCGGATCGCGCCACCCAGCGCCATCGCCGCGAGCTGGAACGGCATCCCGATCAGGGTGCCGATCGCCTGCACGTCGACGTCGTCGCTCGGGTTGTCCGAGCCGGACGTGTCGCTGCCGGTGGCGAGGCCGACGACGACCAGGATCATCAGCACGAGCGAGGCGCCCAGGGTGATCGCGTAGCCGAGCAGGGGCGCCACCGCGGCGCGCAGGACGCCGCGGAGCGTGGGGATGGTGATCATGGTGCGAACCCTGCCGGATTCGTCCGACGGAATCCCGCGGAACCGGGAAATCGTCGGCCGGGAGGGGCACGATGACGCCGTGGTCACCTGCATCCCGGAGTCGCCCGCGTTCACGACCCAGTCCGAGGCCGACGTGTGGCGGCGGCTGGCCGACGGGCTCGGCCCGGAGGACGTCCTGCTCGCCAACCTGCGGCTGACCGACGAGGACAAGGACTACGAGGCGGACCTCGTCGTACTCATGCCCGAGCACGGGGTGCTGGTGCTCGAGGTGAAGGGCGGCTCGGTCTGGTACGACCGTGGGTGGTGCCAGAAGGCTCGCGGCGAGGACCGGTGGATCGATCCGGTCGGGCAGGCGCGGGACGCGAAGTACGCGCTGCGGCGGTACGTCGAGCACGACCCGCGCTGGGGCACCCGGGGCCGGGTGGCGTGGGCGCACGGCGTCGTGACGCCGTACTCCTCCTTCACCGACGAGGACCTGCCGGAGCTGCCGCGGTGGGCACTCCACGATCGCGACCAGCTCGAGCACCTGCCCACGCGCGTGCGCGAGAACGCCTACCGCGCGGACCGGACGCAACGTGCGCTGACCGAAGACGACGTCGAGCTGATCGCCGAGATCCTCGCCGGCAACCGCCGTGGCCGCGCCGCCGACCCCAACGCGCTCGCCCTCGAGCGTGCCGCTGAGATGGACCGGCTGACCGACCAGCAGGCGATGATCCTGCAGGTCACCCGCCTGCTCCACCGCGTCGAGGTCCGTGGCGGGGCCGGATCGGGCAAGACCGTGCTGGCGCTGCAGCAGGCCAAGGAGCTCGCGCGCAAGGGGCAGCGGGTGGCGCTGCTGTGCTACTCGATCGGGCTGGCGAGCCACTTCCGCCGCGAGGTGGACGGGTGGCCGCGCAAGCACCGGCCGGCGTACGTCGGGACCTTCGAGGAGTTCGGCCGCCAGTGGGGCGCGCCGACCGGCGATCGCACCGACAGCGCCTTCTGGGAGGTCGAGCTGCCGCGGCTGATGAGCGACCTGGCCGACGAGCTGAGCGACGGCAGGAGGTACGACGCCGTGGTGGTCGACGAGGCGCAGGACTTCGCCGAGTCGTGGTGGGCGCCGGTGCTCAAGGCACTGCGCTCGGAGGAGGGCGGCGTCTACGTCTTCTCCGACGAGAACCAGCGCATCTTCGGCCGCTTCGGAGCCCCGCCGGTCGCGCTGGTGCCGCTGGTGCTGGACCACTGCCTGCGCAACACCAAGGAGGTGTTCGAGGCGTTCCACCCGCTGGCGCCCTCGCGCATGTATGCCCGCGGCGGGTCGGGCCCCGCGGTGCGCTTCGTGGCCGCTGCTGCCGCGGACGCCGAGGAGGTCGCCGACCAGGAGGTGATCCGGCTGCTCGACGACGAGGGCTGGGAGCCGGGCCGGATCGCCCTCATCACGACCGGCCACCGGCACTCCACGCAGACGATGCAGGTCGAGGAGCTCGGCCAGGAGGCGTACTGGCAGACCTTCTGGGACGCCGACGAGGTCTTCTACGGCCACGTCCTCGGCTGCAAGGGCCTCGAGCGCGCAGCCGTCGTCCTCTGCCTCAACGAGGAGTCCGTGAGGGATCGGGCCAGGGAGCGCCTGTACGTCGGCATGTCCCGCGCCACCGACGAGCTGGTCGTGGTGGGGGACCCCGAGTGGGTGCGGGAGGTCGGCGGGCCGAGCGTGGCGCGGGCGCTGGGGATCGAGTGATCCGCGGAGGCTTGAGGTGCGCTGCGCCCGCACGTGGTGCAGGCGCAGCGCACCCTTGTGCTCAGCCCTTCACGCACATCAGCGTGGTGAGCTTCGCGACGACCTCGACGAGGTCGGTCTGGGCCTCGATGACCGAGTCGAGGTCCTTGTAGGCGCCGGGGATCTCGTCGAGCACGCCGGCGTCCTTGCGGCACTCCACCCCGGCGGTCTGGGCCTCCAGGTCGCCGACGGTGAAGGCGCGCTTGGCGGCGTTGCGCGACATCCGGCGCCCGGCGCCGTGCGAGGCGGAGCAGTACGACGCCTCGTTGCCCAGCCCGCGGACGACGTACGAGCCGGTGCCCATCGAGCCGGGGATCAGGCCGAGGTCGCCGGCACCCGCCCGGATCGCGCCCTTGCGGGTCACGATCAGGTCGACACCGTCGTAGGTCTCCTGCGCGACGTAGTTGTGGTGCGCGGAGACCTGCTCCCCGAACTCCACCTCGACGCCACGACCCGCGAACTCCACGCGCACCGCCTCGCAGAACAGCGCCATCATGACCGCGCGGTTGCGGGCGGCGTACTCCTGCGCCCAGTAGAGGTCGCGGAGGTACGCGTCCATCTCACGCGTGCCCGCCAGGAACACCGCGAGGTCGCGATCGGGCAGCGAGAGGTTGTGGTCCAGCCCCTTCGCCTCGGCGATGTGCCGCTCGGCCAGCTCCTTGCCGATGTTGCGCGACCCGGAGTGCAGCATCAGCCACACCTGACCGCCCTCGTCGGAGGTCAGCTCGATGAAGTGGTTGCCGCCACCCAGCGTCCCCATCTGCTGCTGCGCGCGCTTCTCGCGGTCCTGCACCTTCGCGTGCAGCCCGCCGAAGCCCGCCCAGAACCCGCGCCAGTCGGCGTAGCGGCCGTGCTCGAGCCCGAGGCGGCGTACGTCGGGAGCGTCGCGGTGGGCCTTGAAGCCGACCGGGATCGCCCGCTCCACGGCCGCGCGGATCGAGCGCAGCGACTCGGGCAGGTCCTCGACGGTGAGCGACGTGCGCACCGCCTGCATGCCGCAGCCGATGTCGACGCCGACCGCGGCCGGCGAGACGGCGTTGCGCATCGCGACGACCGAGCCGACGGTCGCGCCCTTGCCGAGGTGGACGTCGGGCATGACCCGGACGCCCTCGACCCACGGCAGGCGGGAGATGTTGCGCAGCTGGTCGAGCGCCTGCGGCTCGACGTCCTCGACCCGAGCCCACATCAGGGTCTCGGCCGCGGCGCCCGGCAGACGCACGGGCAGGGTGTTCATGATGGTTGCCTCCTTCGGGGCGGGATGGGTGATACGTACCCCTTGCAGGAGTCGAACCTGCGACCTCCGCGGTCGTAGCGCGGCGCTCTGTCCAGCTGAGCCAAAGGGGTGAGGGTGCGCGAGCGCGCGCCGGCTCAGCGCCGGGGCTGGAGCACACCTCGGGCAGGCGTCAGCGGCGCTGCGGTGCGCTCTCGCTGATTCATGTGCCTGCTCCTGGTCGTGCGGTGGGCCGGGTCGAGGCTAGGGCCGTACGCGCGCCGCCGGCCACCGAATATTGACGCGACCGCACCTTCGCCAATAGTATGCGCGCATACTAATTATCGAAGGAGTCACCATGTGGGTCACCGAGATCACCGGTCGCAGCAGCGCGAGCCCGGAGCAGGTCTATGCCGTGCTCGCCGAGCCCGAGCGCTGGGCGGAGTGGAACGAGGGCGTCCTCCGGGTGGAGTTGGACGGGCCGTTCGCGGCCGGGACCAGCGCCGTCATGGTGCTGCCCGACGACACCGCCCTGCCGTTCACGTTCGCGTGGGTGGAGGAGGGCAAGGGCTTCGAGGACGTGACGCCGGTGCCCGACGCGGGCGCCGTCGTGCGGGTGCGTCACGAGCTGGCGCCCGTCGACGGCGGCACCGAGATCACCTACCGCTGCGAGGTCGACGGTCCGGACGAAGTCGCGGCCGAGGTCGGGGCGATGGTCAGCGGCGACTTCGCCGAGGTCATCGCCGCCCTGGCGACGCGGGCCGAGGAGCGGCGTGGCTGAGTCGCTCGCCCCGGGCGACAGCCCCGGCCTGCTGCTGTGGCGCACCACCCTGCGCTGGCAGCGCCGGATCACCGCGACGCTCAAGCCGCTCGGGCTCACGCACGTCCAGTTCGTGCTGCTGGCCAGCACCTGGTGGCTGACCCGGGTCGCGGGGGAGACCCCCAGCCAGCGGCGGATCGCCGAGCACGCCGGCACCGACCCGATGATGACCTCGCAGGTGATCCGGGCCCTCGAGGCCAAGGAGCTGCTGCGACGCGAGCCCGACCCGTCCGACTCCCGCGCCAAGCTCGTCGACATCACCCCGGCCGGGGCGCGGCTCGCCCAGCGGGCGGTGAAGGTGGTCGAGGCGGCGGACCGGGAGTTCTTCGGCGCGGTGCCCGATCAGCGCGCGCTGCTGGAGATGCTGACAGCGCTGAGCGGCTGAGCGCTCAGGTGCCGCTGGCGGCCGGGAGGTCGCGCAACATGCCGTACGCACGCGTCGGGTGGAAGCGGACCACGAGCCGCTGCTCGTCGACCATCGCCCGCCGATAGGCCTGCCAGTCCTCGTGCTCGCCCGCGATCGCGCGGTAGAGGTCGACCAGCTCGTCGACGACGGCGTCGTCAGGAGCCGCCGCCACCTCGGACAGGTCGACATCGCCCTCGAGGACCGCGTAGGACCAGAAGTCCGGGCCGTTGACGTGCAGGGCGGCCCACGGCTCGCGGCGCAGGTTGCGGTACTTCGCGCGGTCGGCCGTGGTCGAGATGCGGACGACGCCGGCGCCGTCGACGGTGTGGACGACGTTCGAGAGCTGCGGGCGGCCGTCGCGGCGGATCGTGGTCAGCGTGGACTGGTTGGTGGCCCGCGCAGCGGCGAGCGCCTCATCGAGTTCCATGACGGCATAGCGCTCCGCCCGCCGGGAGCATTCCTCAGCCGTCGAGCTCGCTGAGGTCGTCGGGTACGTCGACGGAGCTGGCCCGCAGCGCCTCGAGCGGGATCAGCTCCAGGGCACGCTCGTTCGTGGAGGCGAGCACGACGGGAGCGGGTACGCCGTCGGCGTACGCCTGCATCCAACGGGCGGCCACCACGCACCAGCGATCCCCGGGCACGAGCCCCGGGAACTGCCACTCGGGGCGGGGCGTGGACAGGTCGTTGCCGACCGCCTTCTGGTGGGCGAGGAACTCCTCGGTCATGACCGCGCACACGGCGTGGCGGCCGAGGTCCTGCGGCCCGCACGAGCAGTTGCCGTCGCGGTAGAAGCCGGTCATCGGGTCGGTCCCGCACGGCTCGAGCTCGCCGCCGAGGACGTTGCGCTCCGTCACGGGGCTCAGGCTAGCGGGGAGTCGTGAGTGTCAGCGTGACCCAGGGGTCACGCTGACACTCACAACCCGGCCCGTTGCCGCCAGCGCGGGTCGAGCGCAAGGTCCCGGAGGTCCTCGAAGCTCCAGTCGTCGGCGTCGGGGGAGATGTCGGGGTCGGCGTACCGGTTGACGGTGACGACCAGCTCCGGAGTGAACGCGACGAGGATCCGGACCAGCTCGTAGACCTCGCTGCCGTCGTCGTTGGCCTGCTCGTAGCGCGCCAGCACGGTGCCGTCGGGCAGGTCCTCGCAGGTCGCCTCGTCGGCGAACCCGTCGTCGTGGGCGGAGCGGGGGAGGCCGGCGCCGTACCAGAGCGCGAACGGCACGGGCGAGGCCGGCGTCTGCAGCAGCAGGTCGACCGAGGAGGTCTCGTCCAGGACGACCGTCGCGTAGCTGGAGGTGCCGTCGGGGGTGGTCGCGAGCGCGCTCGCGAGGCGGTCGGTCAGGGTCGGGTCCAGGGCCACGCGAGGAACGTAGCGTGGTCGCCATGACCGGACCCCGCTTCGACCATGTCGGCCTCACCGTTCGCGACCTCGACACCGTCGAGGCGTTCTTCCGCGGCCTCGGCCTGGAGGCCGACGGTCGCATGCAGATCGAGGGCGACTTCCTCGACACCGTCTGCGGCCTGCAGGGTGCCCGGACCGAGATCGTGATGCTGCGCCCGCCCGGTGGCGGGACGGCGATCGAGCTGTCCAGCTTCCTCCGTCCCGAGCCCACGGAGGGCTCGCCGCAGGCCATGGCCAACGAGCTCGGCCTGCGCAACGTGTGCTTCGAGATCACCGACCTCGCCGGGACCGTCGAGCGCCTCGCGGCCGACGGCTACGGGCTGGTCGGCGGCATCGGGCGCCACGAGGACTCCTGGCTGATGGCCTACGTCCGCGGGCCGGAGGGGATCGTGGTGTCGCTGGCCGAGCGGATCGGCTGAACGCGGCGCCGCGCGTGCCGCGTGCGGGCGTGCCCCGCGGGGTACTGCCCCCGGATGATGCATGTGCGCGACCGGCCCGAGCAGAAGGCCCGCGAGGGGCTGGACATGTCCAGCCGCGTGGGCCTGGCGGCGTACGGCGTGCTGCACCTGCTCGTGGCGTGGGTCGCCGTCCAGCTCGCGTTCGGCGTCGGCGTGCGCGACACGTCGGGGCAGGGGGCGATGCGCCAGCTCGCGGCGAACCCGGTGGGTCAGGTGGTGGTCTGGGTGATCGCCTTCGCGATGGCCGGCTTCACCCTGCAGCGCCTCGTCGAGGGCTGGATGGGCGATCGCGGCGAGGAGGGCGCCGACCTCTGGAAGCACCGCGCGCGGGCATGGGGCAAGGCGGTCGTGTACGCCGCCATCAGCGTCTCGGCCTTCGGCATCGCCTCGCACTCCGGCGGCGGTGGCAGCAACCGGGAGCGCTCGCTGTCGGCGCGGGTGATGGACCACACCGGCGGCACCATCGCGGTCGTGGCGGTCGGGGTCGGCATCCTCGCGCTCGGCCTGTGGCAGTGCTACCACGGCCTGACCCGCGACTTCCGCGACGAGCTGTCGGCCGACGGCAAGGACGGCGAGACGGGCAGGCTCTATCTCGCCCTGGGCCAGGTCGGCTACACCGCCAAGGGGCTGGTGATCACGCTCGTGGGCATCCTGGTCGGGTACGCCGGCGTGACCCATGAGCCGAGGAAGTCCGGTGGCCTGGACGAGGCCCTGCAGACGGTCCGCGACCAGCCCTTCGGCCCGGTGCTGCTGTGCGCGGTGGCCGCCGGGATCGCGTCGTACGGGCTGTTCTGCTTCGCGAAGGCGCGGCACCTGTCGCACTGACCCGCAACGACCCCGCAACGACGATGGCCGGTCCCCACAGGGGACCGGCCATCGTCGTCGAGCGCGAGGTCAGGCGTGGATCTTCTTGGCCTCGTCGATCCATCCCTGAACCGTGTTCTCGTTGATCGGGAGCTCGCCGTGCTTGTCCTCGAGCGTCTTGATCAGGTTCGCGGCGTTGCGGTGCTGCAGCTCCTTGACGGAGTCGACACCGACGCCCTTGAGGATCTCGGCGTACTTCGGGCCTATGCCGTTGATGTCAGCGAGGTCGTTCTCCACACCCATGGGTGTCATCCTTCCGAGAGTGCCGGCGGCCATTCCCCCAGCGCCTGTGGGGAGCCTAGAGCGCGGATCCGGCGCTGCCCAGGGTTCGCCAGGTGAACGATCAGAAGTCGACCATCGTGGAGCCGGACTCCACGGTCGCGCGAGGGAGGAGCTGGCGGACCCGGCGGCGGTAGCGCCAGATCTGGGAGGCGCCGAGGGCCCACACGGCGTACTGGACCGACATGGCCGCTTTGAAGGCGCCCGCGGAGTAGTCCGAGGACGAGCCCGGGGTCAGCGCGTCCAGCACGAAGCCGACCGCGAAGACGGTGACCAGGGTGGCCACGAAGCCGGCCTGGTTGATGATGCCGCTCGCGCTGGCGAGCCGCTCGGGAGGGTTGCTGGTGCGGACGACGTCGAAGCCGATCATCGAGGTGGGACCGCCGATGCCCGTGATGACGATGAGCAGGACCAGCACCGGCAGGGGAGCGTGCCCCGGCCACAGCAGGACCACGGTCCACATCGAGGCGATGGCGGCGACCACGCCGAGCGAGACCGACGAGCGGTGCCACGGGTGGGTCCCGACGACCCAGCCCATGACCGGCCCGGACGCGATGGTCGCGACGACGAGCACGGTCAGCAGCGAGCCGGCGGCGCCCTTGGACAGGCCCTCGGCCAGCACCAGGAAGGGGAAGCCCCACAGCAGCGAGAACACGTTGGAGCTGAACGGTGTGGCGAAGTGGACCCAGAACGCCAGCTTGGTGCCGGGCTGCCGCCACGACTCGCGCAGCGTGGCGGCGAGCTGGGCGCGGGACAGCGCGTGCCCACGACGGTGCCGCCGGCCGGGGTCGTCGGCCACGACGAGCAGCAGCGCGATCAGCACCACCGAGCCGGCGGCCGCGGCCACCAGGTAGGACCGGGTCCAGCCCCAATGGTCCAGCGCCCACGTCATCGGTACGGCGGCGGCGATCGCGCCGATCTGGCCGGTGCTGCCGGTCAGCTGCGTGACGAGCGGGATGTGCTTGCGCGAGAACCAGCTCGACACCAGCCGGATCACGCAGATGAACGTCATCGCGTCGCCCATCCCGACGCAGACCCGCGCCGCCAGGGCCTCCGGGTACGTCGTGGCGAGGGCGAACCCCACCTGCGCGAGGCTGAACGTCACCAGGCCGGTGCTGAGGACCGTGCGCGATCCGAAGCGGTCGACCAGCAGGCCGACCGGCACCTGCATGCCGGCGTACACCAGCAGCTGGAGCATGGTGAAGGTGCCGAGCTGGCTCGCGGACAGGCCGAAGCGATCGGTCGCGGCGATGCCCGCGACGGCGAGGCTGGTGCGGTGGAAGACCGCCAGCACGTAGACGGCGAGAGCGACGCCCCAGACGGCCCACGCGCGGCTCGGCGTGGTGCTGGGCGTCGTCACCCGTCGATCCTACGAAGCGCGTTCGGCTACGAACGAAGTGGCGCGGGTGCGGTTGGCTGCGGCGTTGATCACGATGACGACGAGCAGTCCCACGACGGCGTACAGGGCGAGGACGACGAAGGGCGAGCCGGTCGAGGCGTCGGGGAAGTAGAGCGCGTCGCGGACCACGGTCGCGCCGGCGCCGGGCGGCAGCACCTTGCCGATCGTCGCGCCCCAGTGCGGCAGCATCTCGGGCGCGATCGAGGAGCCGGAGATGATCAGGCCGAGGGTGAAGTACAGGCCGCCGACCAGCGATCCTGCCGGCCCGAACAGCATCACGGCCGCCGCGGTCGAGGCCGTCACCGCCAGCGAGATCAGGGCGAGGCCGACGAACAGCTTGCCGTGGCTGGCGTCGCTGCCGACGCCGAACCACGACATCGCGGCCAGCGCCACGCCCGCCGAGGCGAGGGCGTAGACGACCAGGAGGAACGCATGGCCCAGGCCGCGCAGCGCCGAGCGCTGGGTCATGGCGCCGAGCCGGCCGAGCGCGAGCGAGGCGATCGAGCCGCCGAGGCAGATCGCCTGGATGATGAAGCTCAGCGAGCTGCCGGCGCTGTCGTCGGCGGGCAGCGGCACGACGTCGGTGATCCTCGGCGGCGCCGCCAGGGCGGCGGTCGTCGCGGCGGGCACCGGCTTGCCCGCCTGGGTC
Source organism: Nocardioides ultimimeridianus (assembly GCF_054777895.1). Classification (NCBI taxonomy): domain Bacteria; kingdom Bacillati; phylum Actinomycetota; class Actinomycetes; order Propionibacteriales; family Nocardioidaceae; genus Nocardioides; species Nocardioides ultimimeridianus. The sequence continues at coordinate 48,891 of NZ_BAAHAB010000003.1, forward strand.
ACCTTCGCGACGTCCTTCGCCACCTGCTGCTGGTACGCCGCCGTGAAGCTCGCCCTCAACAGGTTGGCGACCGACGGGGCGGCGGCCGTGGCGACGTACAGCTCGGCGGTGCTGCCGGTGAAGACCGCGCCGCCGTAGGCCTTGCGCTCCTTGATCGCCTGCGTGAGCGATGCGGCGTCGGCGTACGACTCGACCTTGAACTGGCCGTCCTTCTCCAGCTGCGGGGTCAGCTGCGCCCGCTGCGCGGGGCTGCCGACGAGGCCGACGGGGAGGTCGTGCGGGTGCGGGGAGTGCGCCATCGCCAGGTAGTACAGGCCCAGCAGCAGCTGGATCACCGCTCCCACGACCGCGATCCCGAGCCCGAGCTTGGAGACCTTGCGGATCTTCTCGACGTCGTGGGCGGCGATCGCTTCCTTCATGGGCGCCACCCTGCCGCATCCGGCCCCGGGGCCGCGAGCAGGCTCAGCCGTAGCGGCAGACGTAGCCCAGCGTCTCGGTGACCTCGATGTCGAAGCTGGAGTCGCCGGGCACCGAGAAGGAGTCGCCGGCGGCGTACTCCACCCACTCCTCGGAGCCCGCCAGCCGCACGCGGCACGCGCCCGCGTTGAGCTCCATGATCTCGGGGGCGGCCGTGCCGAAGGTCAGGGTCGCGGGGAAGACCACGCCGGCCGACAGCCGCGCGCCGTCGGCGGTGAAGAACGTGTGGCTCACGCACAAGCCGTCGAAGTAGATGTTGGCTTGCGGGTCCAGCGTCACGTTCTCGAAGGTCACGGGCGGGATCGTAGCGACCGCTACCGTCGAGGCCATGCCCCCGGTCGAGGACGTCGTCGTCCAAGCGCAGTCGTTGCTCGGCCGCACCCTCACCGGCCACGGCGTCGCGGTCCGCATCACCGAGGTCGAGGCGTACGGCGGACGCCACGACCCGGCCTCGCACGCGTTCACCCGCACGCCGCGCTCGGAGATCATGTACGGCCCGGCCTGGCGGCTCTACGTCTACCGCTCCTACGGCATGCACTTCTGCGCCAACGTCGTCACCGGTCCGACCGAGCACGGTGCGGCGGTGCTGATCCGCGCGGGGGCCGTCGTGTCCGGGCTGGAGACCGCGCGCGAGCGCCGCAACCACACGACGGACACGAACCTGGCCCGTGGTCCCGGCAACCTGGCCCAGGCGCTCGGCATTACCCTGGAGGACCTCGGGACGCCGCTGCTCGAGCCCGGCAGCGCGGTGCGGCTCGGCCCGGCCGTCGAGCACGGCGAGGCGATCGCGTCCGGGCCCCGGGTCGGGGTGTCGAAGGCCGCCGACGTGCCGTGGCGGTTCTGGCTGATGGGCGAGCCGACGGTGTCGGCGTACCGGCGCAGCCCGCGGGCCCCGGCGCCGTAGCTACTTCTTCTTGTGGCCCTTGCCCTTGTGATGGTCGTGCGGCTTGGGGGCGGGCGGGGGAGCGATCGGCTTCGACGTGGTGGCGGCCGGGGTGAAGCCCACGGTGTGCTCGGCGTCGATCAGGTAGTGCCCGTCGGTGTAGACCAGCACCAGCCGTGTCGGGTTGGGGTTGTTGTGCCAGTGGTCGAAGTGCGGCCGGTAGCTGACCTGCAGCGTCGTGGGGTCGGCCTGGATGTCGGTGACGGTGCCGTTCTCCGCGGGCTCCCAGAACCTCTGGTACGTCGCGAACCCGCCGCTCTCGCGCTGGAACCTCGGGGTCAGCATCTGCCAGGCCGCGGCCGGGTCGTCGGCCACGGTGGTCACGTAGGTGCGGATGAAGTCCTGCATGCCCGCGGCGGTGGGGCCGGTGGCGGTCGAGGAGGTGCCGGTGGTGCTGTCGTGCGCGGCGGGTGTGCCGCCGTCGCCACCGCCGCCGTTCAGCAGCGAGGCGAGGACGGCGACCACCACGACCACGGCGAGGACCGCGAGGACCGCCAGCAGCGGACGCCGCCACCGCTGCGGGACCGGAGCCGCGGAGGTCACCTGCGCGGGATCGACCAGCGGGACCGCGGGACCGGCCGGGACGACCGGCAGCACCTGCGTCTCGTGGTCCGCCGGCACCTCGCCGCGCGCGATCGCGGCCAGCTCGTCGCGCACCCGGCTCATCGGCCACCGCTGCGCGGGATCCTTGACCATCGTGTGCTCGAGCACCGGCGCCAGCGGGCCGGCGTCGGGCAGTCGCGGCGGCTCGTCGTTCACCAGCCGGTACATCGCGCCCAGCACGTTGTCGCCGACGTCGTACGGCGGACGCCCGGCCAGCAGGTGGAACAGCGTCGCGCCCCAGGACCACACGTCCGCGGTCATGTCGCCGCGCTGGCCGCTCGCGACCTCGGGCGCCAGGTAGGCGGGGGAGCCGGACAGCAGGCCGGTCTGGGTCAGCTGCGGGTCCGAGATGGTCCGGGCGATGCCGAAGTCGGTCAGCTTCGGCGTGCCGTCGCGCTCGAGCAGGATGTTGGACGGCTTCACGTCGCGATGGGTGATCCCGGCGGCGTGCGCGGCCGCGAGGGCGTCCGCGACCTGGGCCATGATCCGCGCGGCCGGCTCCGGAGCGATCGGGCCGCGGTCCCGCACGAGCTGGCCGAGGCTGGCTCCGTCGACGTACTCCATCACCAGCCAGCGGTCGCCGGTGCTGTCGTCGATGGCGAGGTCGAAGGCGGCCACGATGTTGGGGTGCCGGATGCTCGCGCTGAGGCGTGCCTCGCGGTCGGCGCGCTCGACGTCGACGTCGGTACCGCCCGGCAGCCGACCGATCTGCTTGAGGGCGACGTGGCGACCGAGGACGCGGTCGCGGCCCAGCCAGACGATGCCCGCCCCGCCGCGGCCGATCTCCCGCTCGAGCTCGTACCTCCCCGCGATCACCCGGTCATTATGTCCGGCTCGTGGGCGCGGGCCCGCGCCGGCGGGGTCAGGACAGACCGTGCAGCGCGGACGCGAGCAGCGCGATCGCGGGGAAGGTCCCCTGCATCAGCGCGGCGCGGGCCTTGGTCCGGTCCGACCCGATCAGGACGAGCGCCGCGGCGAGCATCGACCCGCAGCCGAACGCGATCAGCGCCGCACCGGCGTCGTGGTGGGAGTGGACGATCGCCACCCCGACGCCCGTCCCGATCGCGAGGAAGAGGTTGTAGAAGCCCTGGTTGAACGCCCATGGCCCCATCACCGCGGCCTCCTCGGCGGTGACGCCGAAGACCTTGTAGCCACCCTTGCCGAAGGCGATCGCCTCGAGCCAGAAGATGTAGACGTGGAGCAGGGCGGCGAGCCCCGCGAACACCGACGCGACGACGATCATGAGCGGACGCTACCGCCTCGCAGGCGAGGCCGGCCCGCTCAGCCGCAGTTGTCGCAGACGCCCGTTGCGGGGATGGCCATGAAGCAGCTCGGGCAGACGTTGACGGTCGGCTCCGGCTTGGCCTTCGAGGCCGGGGTCGCACGCGGGGCGCGGGGCGCCCGCGGGGTGGTGGCGCGCTTGGTGGCGGCGGCCGCGACCGTCGTACGCACCACGCGCGGGGCCTCGACCACCGGCGGCACCCAGCCCGGCGGGGCCGGCTCGGTGATCTCGAAGCTCGCGATGATCTCCCGTGCGGCGTCGGTCGGCTGGTGCTTGGGCCGGGTCTCGATGTCGAACGGCGAGGACGCGCCCTCGAGGAACGTCTGCGCGTTCGGCTGGAGGGTCGGCGGGAGGACGCGGTGCCGCCAGCGCAGCGGCGCCGCCTCGCGAGAGTTGATCGTCACCAGGTTCGGCCGGTCCCAGCACACCAGCGCCCAGTCGTCGCGGTGGCTGCGTGCCCACACCGCGATCCGCTGGTCTCCGGCGGTGGCCGCCGCCTGGAGCGCGATCCGCTCGGGATTGGAGAACCGGCCCGTGACGAGCAGGGCGCCGTCGTGCGGAGAGGTGACGACGTACTCCTGGTCCTCAAGAGCTTCGACGACCTCGGAGAAAGCACCATCCACCACGACACCAACCTATCCCGCCCACCTGACCGCGCGGTGAACGGCCGGGGTCGGCCCCGGGTCAGCGCACGTCAGGAGGTGTGCTCGAGCAGGTGCAGGACCGGTACGCCGAGGTGGCGCCTCGCCCGCGAGGTCCAGTCGACGTGGAAGAACTCCGCCACCAGGTGCGGCCGGGTCAGGATGATGACCTCGCGGCCGTCGACCTCGGCGACCCTCTTCTGGAGCGCATCGAGCGGCGACTCCTCGACCACGGTCGCGCTGCCGAGCTCGGCCCCGGTCGCGGTGAGCGCGGCGGAGGACGCGTCCAATGCCTTGCGGGCGTCGGCGCGGCACTCCTCGCGGAGCGCGTTGATGTCGGCCGCCGCGACGTTCGGGCTCGGGATCACCAGGTCGCCGCCCCCCATCGCCGTCATCGACGCCTCGACCGCCGCGGCGGCGTCCGACATCGGCAGCAGCAGGTGGTAGACGACCTGCTGGTCGTCGAGCCCCTCGTGCAGATCCCGCACCAGGCCTGCGTCCTGGGCGTTGAGCTCCTGCTCGACCAGCAGGACGACGTCGTAGCGATCGGTGGCCATGGTCCAGTCCTACACCCCTCGGGAGGCGCGGACCAGCGTCACGGGCCGAGCACGTCCGCGAGGTCGTAGCGGACCGGCTGGTCGAGCTGCTCGTAGCCGCAGCTCTCCGGATCGCGGTCGGTGCGCCAGCGCTTGAAGTGGGCGGTGTGGCGGAAGCGGCGGCCCTCCATGGCGTCGTACTTCACCTCGATGACGCGCTCGGGCCGCAGCGGCGTGAAGGAGAGGTCCTTGCCCTGGCTCCAGCGGCTCTGGGTGCCGGGCTGCCGCCCGGGGTTGGCGACCAGGAACTCCTGCCAGCGGCCCCAGGGGTGCTCCTCGATCGTGCAGACGAGCGGCTGCAGTTCCTGCCACAGCTCGGCCCGCCGCGCCTCGGTGAACGAGGCGGAGACGCCGATGTGCTGCAGCTCGCCGTCCTGGTAGAGACCGAGGAGCAGCGAGCCGATGAGCGGCCGCTCGGGGGTGGAGGTCTTGTGCTCGCGATAGCCGGCGAGCACGACGTCGGCCGTGCGCTCGTGCTTGATCTTGAGCATGGTCCGCTTGTTGGGCTCGTACGCCGATCCCAGCGGCTTGGCCACCACGCCGTCGAGTCCCGCGCCCTCGAAGATGTGGAACCACTCCTCGGCCACGGCCGGGTCGGTGGAGGTGCGGGTGAGGTGGCACGGGCCCTCGTCGGGGAGGTCGGCGAGCGCCTGCTCGAGCCGGGCGCGCCGCTCGCCGAAGGGCCGAGCCGTCAGGTCCTCGTCGTCGATCGCGAGCAGGTCGAAGGCGACGTACGACGCCGGCGTCGTCTCGCTCAGCATCGTGATGCGTGACGCGGCCGGGTGGATCCGCTCCTGCAGCACCTCGAACTCCAGCCGCGGCCCGATCGCCACGAAGATCTCGCCGTCGAGCACGCACCGGTCCGGCAGCTGGGCCCGCATCGCCTCCACCAGCTCGGGGAAGTAGCGGGTCAGCGGCTTGGTGTTGCGGCTGGCCAGCTCGACCTCGTCGCCGTCCTTGAACACGATGCAGCGGAAGCCGTCCCACTTGGGTTCTATTTGTACGTCAGGGAACATCGCGAGCGCCTTCTCGAGCGAGACGGGCTTGGCCAGCATCGGCTGGATCGGCGGCATCACGGGGAGGTCCACGCTGCCACCTTAGAAGCCAGGGACAGCTCCGATGCTTGCTACGGGCCAGTCCCTGGCTCCACGTGGCGTCAGGAAGCAGGGTGAGCCGGAGCTAGTAGCGACCTTCGATGATCGTGATCTGGTCGCCCATCCCGGCATCGGTATCGATCAGGTCCAGGTCGCGGCACCACTCCGCGAGCTTGGCTACATCGGCCTCGGTCCACCTGATGCGGTCCGCGAAGGCTCGGACCGTTACGTCGTCATCGCCGGTCGGGCAGAGTTCTTGGTAGACGCCCATGAAATTGGCGATCAGGGCGGCTTGATGATGGCTGACGCGGCTTGGCGACCTGGCGTACGGCATGGCGGGTTTCCTGTCCTGGGCTCACAACGACGGGCGTTCACAGGAGTCTTCGGCTTTGCTCGAGGCTGATTGAATTTCGTCGTGACCGCCTCAGGCGAGGAGGCGGGTGATGTTGGGGTTGGACGCAACGGGCGTCTGTGTCGGACCGGTCGGCCAGTATGGGGAGGGTGAAGCCTTCTGCCAGCGATATTGAAGCCAGCCTGGCCCTGCCGGCTGTGACGGTTGACGCCGCGATGGCTCGTGCCGAGGAGCATGACCGTCTGCGTGGGGCGTGGCCGCCGCCGCGGGCCGCGACGATGCGAATCCGCCGTGGCCAGATCGGGACAGCGCGATGTTGAAGTTCCTGCTCGCGAAGGCGCGCGCCTCGATCGACGCCGGGATGGACGTTGATACCGCTTTGCTGTAACTCGCGACGCACGCCTGGTTTGAGGGAGGGATCGAGGGCTACGACCGAGGCCAGGCCGATGCCCGGCGGCCTTCGTGCCGCTGATTGAAATGTCCTACCCATTCGTTTCGACACCGGAGGGCAAGGCGATGGACTACGAAGGCGGGCGACTGGAAGCGTCGCCTTTCTCGGTGTTCCACTACACCGACGCTGCCGGTCTGCACGGGATCGTGTCCGGTCGCACGCTGTGGGCATCAGGAGCTGCCGGGTTGAACGACTCAGCCGAGGTCAGACAGGGCTGGGCCGCTGTCGCGGCGTTGCTGGCCGAGCTTCCCGCGACAGGTGCGGCAGACCTACTGCGAATGCGCGCCGAAGATCCGTTGCAGGCCCCGCACGAGGTCTTCGTGTTGAGCGCCTCAACCCGCGGAGACGATGCAGCGCAGTGGCGTCTCTATGCGAGCAGCGGCGCGGGATACGCCGTCGAGCTCGACCCCTCCGTCGGATTGGCTGTCGTCGAGCAGCAGTACCTCCGCAATCCACCACCGTTGTTGGCCACCGTGACCGACTTTGCCGATGTGAGTAGATGGAATGAGGTCCTTTACGACCGGGCGCGAGTGCGGGTCGCTTTGCAAGAGCTGGTCGCGAAGGTCGACGAGGAGCTCGACGGTCTCCCAGCGCCGACGGGCGATCCCGACGTCGACGATGCCTGGTTCGTGACCGAAACGAGCGCGTACAAGCAGATGGCAGAGCTTGCTCATCTGATCAAGGAGCCAGGCTTCTCCGGCGAATCTGAGATGCGCGTCGTTGCCACGTTCGACTGGGGTGACCGGCACGTCCGTTATCGGCCAGGACCGGGCGGTCTGGTCGGCTATGTGCCATTAGCCGTCCCGGGCGCAGACAGGTCCCCCGGTGTGGTCGTCCATCCCGGTGAGGAGCGACTGATCCCAATCCGTTCCGTACGCCTCGGCCCTCGCCTCGGAGCAGGCCACCTCGGAACCGTCACGGCGTTCCTGCGTGCCAACGGTTATCAAGACGTCGAGGTCCGGATGTCCGAGGTGCCATTGAGGTGACAGGCGGCTCATCAAGAGCTAGAGGCTGCTGCACTGATTGGTGCCATGGAGTCAACCGAACTGGGCGCAGACCCGGATGCAGGCTGAGGCGCGACGGTTTCGTTCGAGGCCGAATAGGGGCTGTTAGCAGGGTAGTTCAAGACGGAATGACCGAAGCCGGTTCTCTTCAAGGCATAGGACCATCAGGCGATCGCGGCTGCGGCCCGCTGAGTACCGCCCTCCTTGCTCGGCCGACCCGACATCTGCTCGATCAGCATCGACGCGCGCTCGTCCGAGATGTATCGCCAGCTCTGAGGAGGCTGGAGCGCATGCTTTCGAAGCTCTGCGAGCGGGACAGGGCATTCGGCGGCTGTGACATCGCCGAGTCGGAGCCCGTAGGCGTTGAGGCGACCTCCGAAGTAATCGCTGAACTCGGAGGCCGTGATGCCGGCCGCGTCCTTGTGTTCGTTCCACAGTGCGGTCGGCGTCGCCTGCACGATGTGTTCAACGGTCGCCCAGCCAACGAGCGCTTTGGTGGGCGTGGACGAATAGATCAGAGCGAGTGCGCCCGGCTCGAGAGTTGGCATCGTGCGCCGGAGTTCGATCGTCTTGGTGCCGGTGAGGATGGCCTCGGCGTAGCGCGGTTGGATCGAGATCAGCAAGGCGCGGGAAGGACGTGTTGCCACCTTGGTCGCCCAAGGACGCTTCCGTCCACTGGTCACCTTCGCACCCCCTCTTTGTAGATCCGCTCGTACGACTCGTCAGTTACCCGTTGGGCCGACCGTAGTAGAAGGCTCCGACCATCTGGCCAAAGCGCGCGGAGCAGGTCCAGAGTCACAGGCCTGCTGAACAGCTCGGTCTCGCTGATAAGCAGCGCAGCGGCCTTGCCGTTGCTCGCGGCGGATTCGATGTCGGCCTGCCTCCATACACCGAGGCGGCAGAAGCGGCGGTGGAGCCGCGCGGGCGTGTCGGTGACAACGTCAAGCAGATTGGACGAGGCGAATACGGCGCCGTGTTCCTTACCGCTGACGTACCAAAGGACCCGTGCTGGCGAGCGAACCGGACCTGCGCGGTTGCAGTAGTAGACGTGCTCGCGGGAGAGGCCAAGGTCATCAGCGCGGTTCATCAGCGAGGCGGGGTAGCCGAGCAACTGCGATGAGAACTGAGGTTTGATCGGCACCAGGAAATTGCTGATGCCCTGATCGATGATCTTGGCAGGGGCCCACAGCCGCTCGAACTCCGCCGTCTGGGCCATTGACGGGCTTTCCGGGAGTTCAAGGAAGCGGGCGAGCTCTCCGCCAGCCTGGTCCGCCAGAGACTGCGCCACTGCTGACACCTCTGCCCAAGCGCCAACTGTGGGTATCGCCAACGCGGTCAAACCTTCTTCTCCGCCGTCGAATCCGGCATCCTGCAAAGCCGCAATCACACCGCCGTGCAGATACGGGTCCGTCACCCGGATTACGTGCTGCCCGCCTTGGACCGCGGATTCGCGGAGCAGGTGCGCGACCTGGCGCGCGACCGTTACCTGCAGGTCCCCTCGGCCCACTCGGAGGAATGGGACCTCGAGGCGGTCCTGGTTGACCATGGTCGCCCAAACAGCCTGGAGAACCCCGCTACCGTCGTAGACGGCTGTGCGCACCACGTCCGACGTCGCTCTACCAGCTAGGCCAGCCACAAGGTCCCGAAGGTCCTTGATCCGTTCGCCCGCTGCCTTGTCCAGCAAGAGGTCCAATTCTTCCGGACTCAGACCCCTGTCGAGACGCTTCGTGATGAAGGTGGTCTCCTCCAGTTGCGCAGGACGGTAGGCGATGTCGCCCGCCTCCGCGTGAAGGAAGGTAGGGACCTCGGCCGGGTGCAGCGCGACCACCCCGTGCCGCTCTGCCGCCTCCGCTAGATACATCAGTGCGTTCTTGTCCCGGGTCACATACATGTCGACGCCGTTGGCGTGAGCTTCGGCGATCAGACGTGCGTCCTGCTCAAGGCTCGGGTCCTGGTCACGGAGTCGTTCCGGGACGTCCTGGAGCAGGTCGTCGAGGACGTACTCCGTGGCAGCGCCATCGAGACGCGTGTAGTTGAGCTGCGCATTGAGGAACCGCTTGCGTTCGTCCGCGTCCTTGGTCTTGTAGATCTCCGCCTGGAGTGTCGGCAGGAGGACCACGTTGACCTTGTCGTCGGCGATCAGTGGCGCGATCACCGCGGAGTGCTGGGAACCGGGCCGCCTCTTGGCGGAGTGCAGATCGGAATACACGTTGCTGTCGAGAGCGACTGCGCGCCGGTCGGATCTGGCACGGTCGAGCAAGGTGAACAGGTCGTCGTGTCCATGCGACCGCCACCAGACGGTGAGCGGGTGGCCCTGCTTGCTGCGCCCCGTGACCTGCGTCTGCGCGGTGAATCCGAGGCGGGGCCAGAGTGAGTCAGCGGGCCAGTCCGCGCGGCACTTGAGAACCATGCCCAGCCGGTCCGCGTGTTTGGTACTCACCGCGTCGATCAGACTTCGCGCGAGCCCGCTTTGTCGTGCATCGTCGCTGATGCAGAGTTGGACGACACGGATGATGTCGCGTGGGAGATCGAACAAGCAGTAGCCCGCCACCGAGCCATCGGACCGCCTCGCTAAGGCGATGTGTCCTTGAGTCGCCGCCGCGCGAAAGCCAGCGAAGGGCAGAAAGCCGAGACTCTTGCTGTTCGCGTCACCGAGGGCGGTTATCTCTGCCAAGACCGCGTGGGCGGTGATGGGCTCGATCGCAATGGGGTATGGCCGGGTCACGACCATGATGCTCCATCAATCGCGCAGGCCAGAAACCAGATTTCACCAAACACCTACCGGGATAGCTGAAATGTCGATCATTTCACGGAGAGTCGAGATGCAGGCGAGGGGACTGCTCCACCAACTGGTCAGACTGTCACTAGTTGGTGCAGCAGTCCGTAGAGTCGCGCAGCCGGGTTCGCTACTCCGAAGGGACCCTGGGTAGCGGGCCGGCGGGGCCGGTAGCGGCCTTTCCTCGGCCGCGGAGGCTCGGGCGCTTCCGGTGTAAGGAACGCGAACTTTACGATGATCCCGTCGGGATGTTGCTGTTTACGTGGGTGATCCTGTCCAGTTCGTGCTCATAGTAAGCAAGCATGTGCCGTCGATGAGGGCACAGCGAGCTGTCGGGATGACGCTCCAGCATCACCTGCATCGTGTGTTTGAGGTAGTGCAGCTCGCGCAGCGTGTAGGTCTGCTGGTGTGGTGCCGGATCGGTCGGCTCTTCGAGCACCCCAGGACGCCCGGGCCCCATGCTCGCTCGGTCCGCCGTGCCTGGGCGGCGGCAAGGATCGCGCATCGGTGGGCACGACCAGTGGGCTTGCCGGCGACCTTCGCGAAACTGCGGCGCACATGAGCGGCGCGCCGATACCCTCCGCTGAATGCAAAGGACCGCGAGACGACTGGCGATCCCAGCGCCTGGGAGCGGAGGGCGTGGCCGTGTGGGCCGACACCGAGACTGCATCGATTACATCAACTTCTCCACCGTCGCTGACTCGCTGGTGGAGCTGATCGAGCAGGCCCAAGGCAAGCCCCTGTCCATCGGAGTCTCGGGGGCCTGGGGAGTCGGCAAGTCCCTGCGATCACGACGGAGTGCCGGCCGCCGACCCGTGAACGGATCACCCAGGAAGACTTGAAGTGCGGCGCCGAGCGCGCATTCGGCATCAGCACGTCGACGCTGGTCCATGGAGGCAACGTCGTCGCAGGCGGCGAGCATCGGGCTGGCCTCGCTGAGACGGCGGACGCGGGCCATGTCGAACGAGGTCGATCTGAGCGTGATCGTGCCATCAGGGTCGGGGCGCATCTCGAGGATGCGAACGATGCGGGAGAGTTCGTCGGCCGCGATGTAGCCATCGAGGTGGCCGGGACGGGTTCCGACCAGTAGCGGTCCCAGCCCGTCAGGGTTGGCTAGTCGCTCCTGGATCACGGTCTCTGCGGTGATCGCGGACCGCGCCTACTCCACCGGCGTGATCCGCGCAGAGCTGCGTCGACGTCGGATCACCGCTGTCATCCCACCCAAGAGCGACAACATGGCTGCCCGGAAGAGACGAGGAAGCATGGGCGGACGACCGCACGCATTCGACGCCGAGACCTACAAGGACCGCAACGTGGTCGAGCGGTCCTTCAACGAGGCCAAGCAATGGCGCGGCCTGGCCACCCGCTACGACAAGCTCGCCGTCACCTACCGTGCCGCAGCCACGATCTTCGCGATCATCACCTGGCTACGCACATAGGGGAGACAGGCCTAATTGGCCCTGGGCATCCCCACCGGGGTCAGCAGCGTAGTCAGCCTAGTGCGAGACCAGGAGCCGATCTGAGCGGCCATACGTCGTGGACCTGTCGGCGTTTCAAGGTCGAGGTGACAACGCTGGGACCTAATCGGCGTCGAAATGGCTTCCAGAGCCATCGTCCACTCCCTGCCGTCCCACGGGCCTCCGGCGGATGAATGGACACACCACTGGTCGCCTTGAAGAGTCCAGTCGAGCAAGAGACAACGCCAACGCCAACGGCGCGTTGCCTGATTCACGACAACCTGGTTTGAAACCCCGGCACTCTCGGCGAGCTGCCTTAGCGCGTGAAGGTTCGGTGAGCGCGGCAGTTGAGAGAGGTGCGCATCGGAGACCAATAGGTTCGCGGCGATCGCGTCACACAATCGTTCTGTCGCAGCGTGGGACAAGCCGTGACTGGGGTGCGACCGCGGCGCGTGCTGATAAATCCAAAGATGACCAAGCTCGTGGGCGATGGTGAACCGAGCGCGTTTCGACGATGTGCCCACGCGGATACGGATCTCACCGCCGTTGTCCGGTGAGAGGTGCCCGTCGAAGGTTTGACGCCTGTACGTGACGCGTTGGCCGAGCGCAGCGGCCATTATGGCCACAGGAACCTTTTCGCCGCCAGCGGTTGGCCCGAGCTGAGCGAGCGAGCGAAGTTCCTCGGCGGCTTGACGTGCCCAATGCTGCAGTTGGCGATGGTCGACGCCCGACCCTGCAGTTCGAATCTCAGATACAGGGCGCGATCGGAAGCGAGTGGCGGCGGCGATGAACACCTCGTCCCACGCGGAGGTCGAATCCGGTGCTGTCATCAGTTGCGTCCGTCCAGGCCCGCCTGGTCGAAATATCGGTGCCACAACGCCGCATCGCTGAGTTCGCCCCGGCGCGCGCCGAGGGACGAGAGCTCGATCAGGAGTGCGTCGGCGGCCTGGTAGGCGTCGAGGATCCCCAGTTGGCGCTGTTCGCATGCCTCAGCCATCGCCGCCAGTTCGGGGTCCTCGAAGTGTGGAGCGGGCTGGATCGGGCCTGGAAGGGGAACATCGAGCGCCGCGTGAAGGTCGCCGACACATCCGACGCCCGCTAGCTCAAAGCCGACGGCAGTTTGGAGACTCGCCGTGACCTGCGCATCGGTGAGTCGGACCGTGCTGCTGATGAGGGAGCGTTGCGGCTCGGTGCTGTTGCGCCAGGCGGCGAGCAGCAGTGTCCGCTGACGGACTGTAACTAGTTCGCGGTCTGCCTTGCGGCGTGCGCTGTTGGCGAGCATCCAGTTGCTTGCAGCCATCCATTCGGCGACGAGCTGACCGGCGTGTTGGATGCGGCGTCCGTAGGGAATGAGGGTGACGAGGTCAGGATCGAACCTGTTGGAGAGCCGGCGGTTCTTCTTCAGCACTACGACGGGCAGCCGCAGTTGCTGCGCGATCATGATCTCGGCGCCGACCCCTGAACTGGCGTCGTCACCGAGCCCGAGGTAGACGGTGGCACGGCCCATCCTCACTGCCGCGTCCCCTCGGAGGATGGGGCCGGTCCTCCACGGCTCGTCGGCCCCTGTGTTGGGAGTGGGCGCCAGGACGTGAGCGCCGAGAGGCACGAGCGCCTCGTGAAGATGGCGAACCAGGTAGTCGTCTCGCTCGCGTGCTGGCCGGTCCGCCTCGGAGACCGGGCGGCCCAGAGCCACGACGTCGTTTCGCCTCGGCGGGTGCGTCTCGGGCACGGTCAAGGGCTGATCGGGAGAGCCGTTTACGATCCGAGTGCGCAGCCAGTCGGTGATGTCTTCGCTTGTGAGGTTCGCCAAGTTCCGAAGCCGGCTCAGGGCGGCCTGACTGGTTTTCAGAGGACGCAGGCTGAGTTCAATGTCGTGGCGTTGGGCGACGGACGCGATGACCGCGACCAGACACTCGTCGCGGCGTGTGACTGCGAACTTCTGGTCCGCGGTCAGTGCCCGATGGCACATGCTGCCGAGTGCGTCGATCACGGTCCTGTGCAGGGGCGCGTCGTCTCCCGCGTAGACGATGTTGAGGAGATGTCGCAGCTGGTTCAGGTCGAGCAGCTGAGCTGATGTGATCCGATCCGCTTCCAATACTCCAGCGACGGCGTCGATTGCATCACGAACCGTGTAAAGCATCGCTGCTTCTCCCGTCCAGGCAGGCTCTCTGTCTCTACCTGCATGACCTACGGACTGCACACGCGACGTGGTGCGCGCAGCCACGGCAAATGTCAGCATGTGGGACGCGAGCCGACCACGTCTCACATGCTCCTGCTCGTCCCTGCCCGGAATGGACGTGGGAGCGGGATGACCCTCCGCTAGGCAAATTGCGCTTTGGACAGCCCACGCAAGACTGCATTGTCCGTGGCCTCGCGCCGATAGGCGCGCCCACCTATGCAAGGTGCGGCTCAATGCCGCTTATCAGCAACCACGTCAAGCAGCTCAGCGACTGCGTTCGGCTCAGGATCCTCCGTGAAGGAGATCAATCCAGCCGTGGGGAACTTGTCGTACTTGACTCGTACCACTCCGGGCGTGGACGAGACGAGGTCTGCAACCGTGACCGTTGAGCGGCCGTGCCGCCAGGAACCGCCTGCGTTCTTGGGCAGGCCCACGACAAAACTGAGTTGCAACTTTCCCCCGACAGGCACCATTCCGCTCGCACTGAACCTGTAGCGCACACGTACATCTCGGATCTGATGCCCAGATTCGTCGAGGACCTCGATCGCCCCAATGTGGGTGCTCTCATCGACAGACGCTAGGCGCCCCGGTGCCTTGAAGGTGCCCAGTACGTCGACCGCTCCGGCAAGGTCCTGCGGTGTCGCCGTGGAGTCGGACTTCAAAGTGAACCGGTCACTAAGTACGCGAGCAACTTCCTTCTCGAACAGCGACCCCGATTCCTGGCGCCGACGTGCGGCCTGCCGATCGACGGCCGCGGCGACAAGGTCCAACGCGAACTCGTGGACATCGACACGGAAGTACGTGTCGCCGACGTCGTGCAGAGTGATCGCCCCGACCGACTCGAGGTACAACCGGGTCCCGATCGGGAGCAGTTGGAAACTGACCTGAAGTTCAGGAAGGGACTGACCCTCGTATCGGGCCAACATCATGATCCGGTTGTCGTCGAGCGGGCGGATGGCGGCGGCCGCATCTCGGCCGTCCTTGCGCTTGCGGTGACGCAAACGGTCCAGAACCTCCCGCATCTCTTCACTGACGTCCACTGCGTTCTCCTAGTTAGAGCGACTTACTAGTGATTGATGTGCTGTCCTACAACCGGGAAGGCAACCCCATCCACCCTCCTACGCGGGAAACCCAGGCCTTGGTGCGCTGCAGGGAAACATTTCGTCCGTCCGTGGTACTTCACCTAGTCATCTGTGACTAGGCGCGCAATGATCGAACGGGCCCATGCCAGCATCCGCTGCTCCCTATGCTCAGGCGTTGATCGGATGCGCCGACGCAACCGACGAAGAGAGTTCTGTGGCTCCGGGGGAGATGACACGACCCCAACGTCAGACGGTGCCGGCGTGACCTGGATCGTGTCCAACGCGTCGATCAACGCCAGGAGCTCGGCAGTGCGTCCCTCACGGCGGAGTTGCTCGAAGACCTTCCTGGCCCTAGCCAAGGTCAACGCGGGATCGAGTCCTTGCAGCGCCTCCTCATCGCCTCGAACGAGCCGACCACCCCTAAAGGCGCTCACGAATCGCCCCCGTCGTCGCGCCCCGATAACAACCGGCGCGCCCGATGCAAGGCCCGCACGACAGATGAGTGAGCCAGGTCCAACTCCGCGGCGACCTCGCGCGCGGTCGGATCAGAGTCTCCAGCAGACG
This sequence comes from Nocardioides ultimimeridianus, assembly GCF_054777895.1. Classification (NCBI taxonomy): domain Bacteria; kingdom Bacillati; phylum Actinomycetota; class Actinomycetes; order Propionibacteriales; family Nocardioidaceae; genus Nocardioides; species Nocardioides ultimimeridianus. Next base: position 64,392 of record NZ_BAAHAB010000003.1, read on the forward strand.
CAAGATCCAGCCATGCAATCACCACCCGAAACGTCGTGTCGTCCCCAGATGACCTCAGTTCACGCAGGAGCTGGCGAACAGTCGACAGACTCGCCGACCTATCCAACAAGGCAAGCACTGCCGCATCATCGGTCGCCGGACCAGTCGGGATGGGCTCAACCAGCTTCCGGTCTGCGTCTACAACCCCAGCTCGTGCTCGCCCGAGAACAGGAAACAGGCCCAGTCCTTCTATCAGCGCCGACTGCAGAGCGAGAACCCCAAGCCCTATATTTCGGTCACGTCAGAAGACCGACGCGGGAGACTCCACACAGCTCTGATCCAGAACTACGCATTTGTCGAGGCGCACGGCGGGTGGAATCCTGACGCTCCGCTGATCATGGGAACTTTCTGCTCAAGGCACGTGCTTCCGCTGACTACGACACGGTGCGAGGGGCGTACTACGACGACCTGGGGTCTGGGTGCGCGACCGCAGGACCGATTGCGGTCGTTAGCGCGCTGAAGAAACTAGACTCAGCGGAGGATAACCTCGGCAGTGCTGAGGAGAAGACACTGGGACTTGGCGACGCAACGATTACCTTCCATGAGGCTTTGTTCGCGAAGTACGCGAAGACAATCGGCGACGAGGATGCGGCGGCACAACTTGAAAGAATCGCGGAACGATTCGGCCATGCTGGACTGGCCTTCTTGGCAGTGCAGTTGGGTGTTACGGCGTACCTGCATTGGAATGAGCAGGGCCTGACGGCCGGACAGAAGGCGTATAATGACGTAGGCACTGTCGCGTCCGGCGCGATTGGCGGCACATTGATGAAACTCCTGTGCGGAACGGCAGGCCGCATCTCGTGTGCGGTGGGCACGGTCGTCGTGGGTTCCGTGATCGGCGAAAAGGTGTTCAATAAGTTGCTGTCAATACCGCCGAACAATCCAGGTCAGCCATACCAGCCCACTAGCCAATGTCACCCAGTGATCATCAGCAACTGGCAGGAGCATTGGGATCCGAATCAGGGAGTCTTGGATTGTGAGAACTGATGGAAGACGAAGGTGAGTCGAGGCCGACCTCGAACCTGTGGCTCGCATGCATAATTGGCCTGGCCGGAATGTGGATATTTCGCGATGACCGACACGCTCCGAATGCTATCTGGCTGACCATCGGATGGGTATTCGCAGCGTGGGGGCTCTTGATGGGTGTCTCAACAGGTTTGCGCACAACTTCGGCCGGCGCCCGAACTAGTGCTGGACTGAGCACGGTTTCAAGTCTGTTAGGCGGAGCCGCCGTCGCCGCGTTCATGCTTGATAATCACTCGTATTATCCAGGCTGGGCTGCCAGTGTGTCGGCCCTGTGTATGGGCGTAGGCTTCTGCCTCTCGCTGTTATATGCCCGGGCGCGTTCGCGCACCGGCCCTAGAAGATGATTTCCGTGACTGCCCCCATCGGCGTCGATTACACACACTCAAAGATCGAACCGGTTCTCACGACCGAGATCGCGGGCGCTATAGAGCATCTCCGCCAGCAGAACCCCGGAGTCACGATCTCCAAGCGTGTATGGACGAGAACCAAGCCTGCGCACCGGCGGCCGTCGGCCTGGTTTCCTATTCGCTTGGTGCCGCATCGGTCACAATGAAGGCGGCGCGGGAGGGATCTCTCCTCATGCGTGCGGCAGCGATGATGGATCGCGCTTCGCGGGCAACTGGTGGTCTAGCCTTTGGCGGAGACGTCACCCATGCCGTGAATATTCAGGCCCAACTCGCTATCGGTGAGCAGTAGCTGAGGAGATTCGATGCAGCGCGGTGTTGAAGCGTTGTTTCAACCCGAGGTGTCACGGCGGCGGGCTATCACGACGTCGATCCCATTCTGCAAGGGAGTGCCGTGACCGGGCGAAGCTGGGGCACCGGACGGCCTTTCGATGGCGGGAGCGTCCCGAGCGATTTCGACATCGCGTTGGCGAGCCCCAGCCTCTTGCGTAGGGCATCCGAGTTGGGAATAGGCTTGCGTAGTTCCGGAACGCGCACAGGTCCTCTTTTGGAGGGCGACTTGCAGAACCTCAACCTTTCGAACCTGCAGGTGATCCTGTCGGGCGCTGCGGGCCGTGATGTCAACTTCATGATTTACGGTTCGGACTTGTCCGCCGTCAATCGCGCGCCGAGCGTGAGGATGCCCTGATGAGCCGATATTGGACCCTGGGGTCTACCGACAGTCTCGATGCGGTGGGTAGACATCTGGCAGAGCTGCTCGAGACCGATTTGGAAGAACGTGAAAGTGACTATCGCGGAGGCCGGTACTTGCGCGGGCGGTCGGAGCGCTACTCGGAAGTGATCGTGCAGCGAAACGAGGAGGATGAGGACGGCTTGGCTCTGGAACCACAGCACGTGGAGTTCCCCTACCATCGCGTACGTCGCAGAACGTGACGTGCAACTAGACGGGCCAGACTTCAGCAAACATGGCATCCACGTACTCAGGTTGAGAGAGACGTAAGCCGAGGCGTTCGTTGCTGGCGCGTTTGGCGGGGGATCCGCGTTCGATACGCCCTTGGGGCGCAAGCCGACCCCGCCAACGCCTTACCAGCAGCCCGCGGCCCGCGGCCCAGTGCCGGCCAGACATCACGCCAGACGCCAACCAGCCGTGGGACAGTTCCAAGAGTATTCTGAGTTGCTGAGGACCACATGACACCATTGCGCCAGATGGCGCGGAACTACCCCCTTCTGTTCGCTCTCGGGACAGTCCTTCTAGTGATGATGTGGCATTCCGGGGTTCTCGGTGGCGCCAGCTTCTGGGTGGCCGCATTGGCGGTAGTTCTGCTCTTTGGGTGCGTGGGTGCAGACCAATACCTCCATGCGGCTGGCCATCGACGCGGAGGCCGGGCCATCGCGTTGGGGCTCATTCCCACGGTTCTGTTCGCGTTTGGGATCTACTCCACCGCGAGTCGCCTGAACTCTGAGATGGTTCTTTGGTTCGTAGGCGTCGCGTTCGCATCCTTACCCGTGGGAGCCCTCCTCGCACGGGGGATCGACCTCCTGAACGACGGTGGAGACGGCAGGGAAGTCGGTCCCTAGGTTGCTGGACCGCCTGCGCTGGCGCCGGGGAGCCAGCGACCTCGAATCGATACGTCGTGTCCGTTTTCGCCAGTAAACGGACACCCCGTGCCGGTCGCTCTCGCCCACCCTTGACGCGCGCCGCGGTTGAATCGACCGCTCGATGAGCGGTGTCGTCAGCGTCATGCGAAAGGCCGCCGGGCAGCACGTCGCCCAAGTGATTCACGGAGACCAGGAGGGTCGATTCAGGTTCTCGCACTGGCGGGACCGGGGCCGCGCTCGCTTCGGCGCGCCCTCGATGCTCGGGTGGTCTGGAAGGGCATGGTGACGACGACGAGCGGGAACTGCACCGAGAATGCAACGGTATTGGTGTTAGTCGGGTGGCCGGATGAGTGAGATCTCGCCCGCGGCCGCCGACGTCGCCGGCATGGTGCACACCGGGATCTACTGGCAACGCGAGGTCGACGACCTGGCGCGCTCGGTGTACGTCGCCGACCTCGATGCCACGCCCGCCGGCCCGGAGTTCTTCGTCGAATGGCCGCGCCAGGCCCTCGAGGACCACGCTGAGCTGACGCCGGCCGCTCGTGCCGATCGCGCCGGCGGGCTTCTCGAGACCACGCCCGGGCGCGGCTTAAACCAGATGTACCCGCTCCCGGCCGAGCTGCTTGCCCAGGTCGAGGAAGCGCTCGTCGAGGACCGCCGCGAGCTCGGCCGCACCTCGTCGCGTTCCGGCTTCGTTCGCGAGGCCGTCCTGGTCGCGGTCGAGACGGCACGTCGGCGCCGAGGCGGGACGCTCCCGCCTCCACCGAACCAGCTGCCCAACCGCCGGCCCCGCCGGTTCGGCTGAGGGCCCCGCGGGCACTCGGGGGCGCAGGTCGATGAGGTTCATCTCGAGCGGCCATGAGCACGAGGGGGACATGCCGTGCCTTCTGTGGGTAGCGGGCGAACGCCCGCGCACCAGGACAGGAGGCGTTGCGATGACACTGAGGGTGCAGAGCCCCGACGAGCTGATAGCCGCCGTGGACCACATCATGGGGTTCCACGTCGAGGACTCGATCACGGTGATCCCGGTCAGCCCGGGACTTCCGGGCTCACGGCTCGACCTTCCGACGAACCAGGCCGATCGCACCGAGATGGTCAACACGCTGCTGCGCGCCTACGGCCGAAGCAGTGGCGGCGCCGTCATGGTGATCGGGTTCGCGGACAGCCCGAGCCAGGTCGAGCCGGGCACCCACCAGCTGTGCGAGGCCCTCGCCGGGGTCGGTGTCGGGGTTCGCGGGCGACTGTGGGCCGGCGACCAGCGTTGGACCGACCTGGACAGCGGTGTCAGCGGTATCCGTAGCGCCACGGCGGCGAACAGGATCGCGGCCGAGATGGTGGCTGAGGGTCGCAAGGCCCCGGCGGCGTCGCGGGCGGCGGTCGACCAGGAGTTCATCGGCAACCCCGAGCCGGTCACGCGCTACCTGCCCGCTGTGGCTGGCGACATGGAGAACAGCACCCCGGCGCGGGAACGGCAGTGGGCGATCGGCCGAGCCGAAGCGTTCCTCGAGGACGGCCACAGCCTGACCGACCCGCAGGCGGCTCGCATGCTCGCGTGCTTGCAGTCGGTCACCGTGCGCGACCAACTGTCCCAGCGGATCAGCACCGAGACCGCACACTCCTGGAGCCCGCTGTGGGACAACCTCACCCGCCGGTCACCCGACGAACTGGTCGCCCCGGCCGCAACGCTCTCCGCGATCTCGAACTGGTGCCAGGGAGACGGAGCCCGGGCATGGGCCGCGCTCGACCGCATCCTGGCCGACCAGCGCGCTGCTGACTCGCTTGCCGGCCTCGTTGCGTCGGCTCTCCAGTGCGGCGTGCACCCCGGCGCGTGGGACCAGGCCCGCTCCGCGGCTCCGGTGTACCCGCCGATCGAGAGCCGTGAGATCTCAGACGCCCGCCGACAACCACCAGAACCGACTGGTCTGGCGAACGGGCGCCCGCCCGCCGGGCCTGGCCGATGAACACCATCAACCCGGAAGGAGGGGGACAGGTGGATGCGACCAGACAGACCACCATGCAGGCCAACGGCCGTCCTGATCTGGCGTGGCGCAACCGCGCTCGCTCAGGCGCATCAGGAGGTTCCGTTTCCCTCGAGGAGCAGCTCGCGGCGCTGGCCCTTGACGCAGCGACTCGTTCCCGATTTCGAGTCGACGTTATCCACATCGCCAGCGAGACCCTCTGACGCGGAACCGGGCTGTGGATAAGCGCCAGCCGAGCGCACGAAAGGCGAAGACTCCCACCAAGCCGTGCACCCGGAGAAGGGACTGCCCGTGACCGAGTTGAGCCAAGTCGCTCAAAGCGCCCTTGCCGACGCCGGCGTCGCCACCGATGAATGGACCACCTACGGCGGCTGGCGCACCGAGGTAACAGCTGAGTCGGGGGAACCTCAACGGGTTCCTGAGACCGAGTGGCGCGGTGACAAATGCGGATGCACCGACGACCGTTGCGTCGGCTATCACCACAACGAGCACGAGGAATGCTCGTGTCTGCCTGCACTCCTCGACGACCTCGCCAAGCAGCGGGGGGCCTACGCCATCTGGCAGAGCTGGATCGCGCCGTTCTTCGTCGCCGGGTCCTGCCGCAGCTCGACCGCCATCCGGGTGGCGCGCTCACGCAGCTCGTCGGGGTACTTCCTGGGTGCTGCCATGACTCTCATCCTCCATGGATTGAGAGCCTCCATCAGACCCGGGGCGATTCAGAAGTGTGTTCACCGGCGGCGGAATGGCCTCCTGCAAGGTGTTGAACCGGGCACCGATGGACAAGAAGGCCTCTAGCCGGCAGGAGGCTTGGCTCAGGTCCCTCAGGCTGTCCACGATGTTGGGTGCGAAGCGAGCTCGCAGAAGCAACGCGAATCGAGGCGAAGCACAAGTTCATCCGGCCGCACTGCCCTTGGCAGAACGGCAAGGTCGAACGTTTCAACCGCACTCTGGCGACCGAGTGGATCTACCGCCAGGTGTTCACCACCAACGCCGAACGAGCCGCCGCTCTTGCGCCGTGGCTGGAGCACTACAACACTCAGCGATGCCACAGCGCACTCGGCGGTCCGCCTGGTCAGTCGACTGTCACCAACCTTGATGGCCGCGTACAGCTAGTCGTTGTACTTCGAGGGATGGAACACAGAGAGCTTTGCATAACCGCCGTAGCTGAACTTCGTGCGGGCTTGACCCTTTGGGACAGACAGGTCGAGTTCGTCGGTTGACTGGTAGGTGATCTTTCTGACCCCTCCGCTGCCGATGGCGGTGATGGTGGTGGCGTGGTCGGCGTATGACCAGGTGGGCCAGGTCCAGAAAATCAGGTCTCCGATCCTGCTGCCGCCGAGGTCGCCGGTGCCGTCCCCGGTCGCGTCGTACAACCATTTACCAGCGATGCCATGACGCATGTGCTGTTTGAGGTCTTCGGCCAGGGACCAGGTGCGGCTCCACGACCGCCGAGCGCCCCGCACCGCGTTGAACTCGACGTACCACCAGTCCGTCACCGGAGTGCTCATTACGCTAGTTCCGATACGTGTGGGCGTACCGATCATGGGGAACTGCGCTGCAGTATTGAGGATTCTCGACGCGAACGACGCGCAGCTGCTCATGCTGCCGAATTGGTGGTAGCCGTAGACATGGTTGTGGGCCCAGCGTACGACCGCGTCGCGCCATTCCTTGCCCGTTCCACTCGTGTCAGTCACAGGCACGGTCGTCTTGAGCGCACGCGCATACGTGAGGTCAGGTTGCCAGGAGACCTGCGGGGCACCACTGGTGTCGGTCGTGGTGCTCGGCGGTTCGCCATTGGCGACGGCTTCGAGGTTGCTGTTCAGGTCGCTGACGGCCGTCAGTTGCGGCGTGCCGCCGGTGAAGGTGAGCGCCTTGTCCTGCGACGCCGTCACGTCTGTGGCGACGCCGTTGTTGTCTGTGGCGACGCTCACGGTTGTCACGGCTACCTCGACCTGGGTGCTTCCGTTCGCGAGTGGAACGACCAGGGTGGGGCTAACCGTTGCGGTTGACGGAGTCGTGTTGTCGCTCGGGCCGAGCAACTGTCCAAGGCCGTCAATCGTCGCCTCGGTGGTGCTGACGTCGGTGAGCTGATCGGCGATATTGGTGCTCGAACTGCTCCCAGCAAGTAGCTCGGAAACAGCTTGCGTCGGATCATTCGAGATCGATCCGGCCGCAACGGAGTACTCGGCTGATGCCTGGGTGACGGTAGGAGCCGCCGTTCCGGCGGCGGCGGGAGTCGCCGTCGTGGACGCGTCAGGGCCCTGCCCTGCGGGTGTGGTGGCTCGAACGCTGATGGCGTACTGCGTTCCGTTCGCCAGACCAGATACGACCGCCGAAAGGTTTGCCGTGGTGAGGGTGACTGGCGAGCCGCCGCCAGCCTGGACCGTTACGACATAAGACACGTCTGCCGAGGATCCGCTCGATACGGGCGGTGCCCAGGTGACAAGCAGACCCGCCGTCGCCGCCGATCGCCGCCAGACGACGCGGCGATGTGGGGGGTGTGGGGTCAGCGACATCGACGGTGATGTAGGGCCGGTTCGTCTCGACGCTGTCCGTGGGAGCACCGATCTCGAGAGCGGCGCTGAGTGCCGTCGGCGCCTTGAGAACGATGCCTCCCTTGGGCGCACCGCCGCTGGGCCCAGATGGACAGCAGGTTGGTGATGTCGAAGGTGACGGATCCGTTGGCGTCTGCGGCCTGGGAGTCGATCACGGTGGCGAGATCGTCGTTCTCGATCGGCGCGCCAGCGACTTGCGAGGGGTCGAGAACCTGGTCCTCTTCGATCGCATTGGTGGATGTGCCGTAGGCGTGCAGGTGCAGGGTCGCAGCCACGATCGGGGTGCTGGCGTCAAACTGCGAGACGTCTGGGACGAGGTAGCCCTGGTTGTCCGCGCCCGAGGGGCCGCCAAGGTAGAGGTGGCCCGCCTCGCAAGTCGCACACGGCTGAGTCTGGAGTTGCGTGGCGTTGATCAGAGATGCCGGGAGCCTGACCTGATGCGTCGGGAGTGGGCCGACCGGTGTCCCGAAGTCCGTGGTCTGATGGGCGGTTGGGGCAGAGCACTGATCGACGTGACAGGTCACTACCCACCAATCGATGGGCCCGCGAGTTCCGTAGTCGTTGATGTCGACATAAGTGCTGACCCTCTCGCCGGGGGCATCGGCGACCTTTTCGTAGAACGGTGCCCCTGCGAGCGGGTTCCCGTCGGATCCGTTGACATAGAACTTGGTCACGACGTGGCCCTCTGCTGAGGGTGCCACGGCGCTGAGGTTGAGGGAGCCCGTGGAGTCGGGGAGACTCGTCAGTCCCGTGGCCTGCGCCGGCGCTTGGCTGGCCTCGATCGTGAAGGTGATCTGAGTCCACGGCCCGGCGTTGCCTGATGCGTCGATGGCTCGGACCTTGAAGGTGTGCGAGCCGGCGTCGGGGTACCAGCTGACACCGTCATCGCCAGACGCCGAGGTTGAGGTTGGACCACCGTCCTTGGAGACTTCGTAATGGTCGGTGTTGGCGTTTGCGTCAGCCCAGAACAGCGCGGGTAGGTCTTGTGGCGTGAGCCATGCAGACGTGGCGCCGTCGCGGTAAAGGGGACTGTAGATCGTCACGGGGCCGAGCGAAGCCGTGGGCGTCACTGCAGCGGTAGTGGCTGATTCGGGCCCGGTGCCGGTGCCATTGATGGCCGCAACCGTAAACGTGAAGCTTGACCCCGCGGAGAGGCCCTTCATGGTGGCGGAGGTCTGCATGCCGGTCACGGTTTGGCTCGCGCCGGTTTGGACGTTGGTGACACGGTAGGACGTGATCGGCGAGCGGCCGTCGCTGGAGGGATGGGACCAGGTCACGGTGGCTCCACCCTGCGCGGCGGTGGCGGCCACGTTGGTGGGCGCCGTCGGCAAGGTGGTTCCGGAGAAGTAGCCGTAGACGTCGATGTAGATGTCGACGGTGCCGGATCCGGAGAACCTGACGTCGATGGTTCCACTGGCCGATACGGGAAGGATCGCGGAGTTGACCCCCTTGACGCCGGAATCGACGTAGGTGATGGCGGTGCCCGATCCCCAGTGGTTCTTCAACGGGGTGGGGAATGCGGTGACCTGACCGTTGGCGGTGCCCGTCGGGGACTGGGCCGTGATCACGAGTTGGAGTGCGTTGACGTTGGCAAGGGGGATGCCGTTAGTGCCGGCGATCTGGAACGTCTCGTAGTTTCCTGCCGAAATCGTGTGCGCGCTGGCCGGCTTCGGAGCAGGGGTGGCCACCACTCGCTTCGGCGTCAGCGGGACGTACGCCGACCCCACGGCCCCGTTTGCGGAGGTGTAGTAACCCTGAACGTCGACGAAGAAGTCGGTCGGGGCGCCCGAGTTCTGGACGCTGATCTTCCCCTCTGAATCCAGTTTGGTGACGACCTGGGTTGCAGTCGTTTGCCCGGATGGCGCCTGCACGGCTGTGGCGGCCGGACGTGTGGACGAGGCCGGCCAGACGTACAGGTAAGTATCGCCCGTGGGGTTGACTGCGGTGACGTTGATGACAGCTGCACTCACCCCGGTGGAGGGGATGCCGCCGAGGCCGGCGAGCTTGAACGTACGGGTGCCGCCGGTGCTGATCCGGGACTGGGTAGTGACCAGACCCGTGGTGGAGTCCACGACGCGTTGCTGGGGAAGAGCGAAGAAGCCGGCCGCGCCTGCCCCTGTGGTGGTGTAGTAGGCCTCGACGTCGACCCGGATGCTGACGGTTCCCGACGAGTTGTAGATCGCGATCTTGCCGTCGGAGCTGGGGACCAGCGTAGTGAGATTCGAAGTGCGTTCCCCCGCCTGGTGCCACATCTGACTCGACGCGGGGATGGCGTCACCGGCGGTCCACAGCTTCATGTATCCCTGGGTGGTCGCGGTCGTCGCGGTCACGCTCAACACGACAGCGGTGACGCCAGAGGACGGGACGCCGCCTGTGCCGAGCACGTTGAAGCTCTTCGTCTGATCGCCCGTCATATCCGAGCTCAGCCCCAAGCCAGTGGAGGAGTTGACGATCCGTGCGGGGAGGAGCGGCACGAGCATCGATCCGGCTGGAGTGTCGGCGCGGGCAGATTGGATAGCCATCCCGGGAAGGAGTGCCACAAGCACGGCAACGGTCAGCGCTACAGCGTAAGTGCTGCGGATATGTCCCCAAAACGTCGTCACTGTCTACTTCCCTCACACGTCACGAGATCGCGTCGTCCAGTGGCCGCGACCTTGGCGAGCACATAGCAGCAGAGTGAGCCGGATGTCCGCAGCAGAACAGTCGGATTCATTCGGTTCTGTCCGGACTTTTTCCTGCGCTCCAAAGCGCACAGGCGACGAACTCGCGCATTGAGCACCGCGCCGCGGCTCGACGGACTAGGATCCCGGACGTGAAGATCGTTGGGATCGGCATGTTGCTGACGTCTGTGCTTGTACTGGCAGCACTGTGGCTCGTTCCGTTCAGTCCGGGCAACCCGCAATTCCATATTCAGCACTGCGTCCCGATTCGCGAAGCCTTGCGGCACACGGACATATTCGGCGGCGGCTTCGACATGTGCCACAGCCGTTCTATCGACCGCGTCGTAATCGGCGCCGTCGCGGCCGCCGCGCTCGGCCTTGTCGGGATCGGCATGCTGCTGGCTGGCCGGCAGCGTTCCGCACACCAGGGTTCGGCCTCGTGACATCGAGTTGACCCAGCACCGAAGCGAGCATGCCTCAATCTTTGTGAGAGCACGAGCACGCAGTACCCGCTCAAGTCGGCACGTTTGAGCGCCACGGTGCGAACTCAAGGTGCTAGTTGTACCCCGGCCATGAGGTTGGTACCAGCAGTTCGTTGACGTGAAGAGAAGCTACCGGGCCGCCGCGACGGCGGACCACGAAAACAGCGATCCAGCGGCCATTGCCGCCGTGCATACTCGAGCCGCTACCTGGGTCCAGCGCCACCTGCCTCGTGCGTTGACATTCTCTCTCGACGTCGTCGTCGTCGGCGTACGAGGAATCTCAGTCACCTATCTCGGTCCGGACACCGTCTACATAAGTACGACCCCCGAAGGAGACTGGTACCGCCGGCTGGTCTGGAGCGAAAACACTGACCCGTACGGCTACGTCGTCGATTCGCTCTGATGGTTCGCACTCATATGAGGCCAAGCCCGGAATCGGGACTCACTTGAGGAGATCGTCCTGGCTCCACGATGGCTCCAAATGTCCTCGGGTTGAGCTCTGGGCGGCAACGAGCGCACGCGAAACACCACCGGCATCAGATTCTCGGCGCCATCGGTCGGACCTGCTCGGCTGCAGGCTGGCCGACCCCAAGCGCAATCTCCTCTGGGCAAACACTGGAGGAGATCGGGATGCATGCGCCTGTGCGCACCGTCACGGGGGGCAAGGCGCCCGCGGCGGTCGCCGAGCAGTTGTAGGCCTTGGAAACGGCGCCATCGAGGGCGGCAAGGAGCGCGGGAGGCACCGGCCCGAGGCGGTTATCGCGTGCGGCGATGCTGATGAGCTCTGGACGAATCGTGTCGGCCGAGTCGGGGAGGAGTCCTTCGTCGATATCCGTAGCGAGGCGGTGCACGACCGCGCGCGAGGGCGCGACCAGGTCGGGATCGCGCAATGCGGGCCTGGTTGCCTCGGCGATCTCGACGGCCGCGTCGACGTAGTGGGCGATGACGGGCAGAGCCGCGGCGAGGTCGACTCGTTGGAGGATCACGGCTGTGGGGGCCAGCTGGTCGCCGTTGTGGGTGAGCTCGCGGCAGGCCGAGCGCAGCTGGGCCGCGGTTGCGCCGAGGGCGGGGTCGAGGCGAGTGCCTTGGGGCATGAGGTCGCGCCAGCGGCGGGCAAGGCCCATCCACGCTTCGCCGGCGGCGGTGAGGCGCTGCTCGAGGCGTGTTGGGTCGATGCCGGCGGGCTCGAGGTGTCCGGTCTCGGCCGCGGCGCGGGCGAGGACCAGGGCGGCGCCGAAGAACATGCCTTCGGTGCGGGCGGCGAGGACGAGGTTGCCGGCGTGAGGTGCGGCGACGAGGGTGCGGTGTGCCTGGATGTCGAACCGTGCCAAGGCTTCGCGGAGACGGGGGAGACCTTCCACGGGGGCGGTCCGCTCGTGGGCGAGGGCTTGCGCGTAGTTGCCGGGCTGGAGGTAGGAGCCGAGGACGCGTTCGGCGACGCCGAGCCGGCTAGCCCAGCGCACGCCGGGGCCGACTTCGTAGCGACCGCGGTAGTGGGCCGCAGCGGCCCGCAGGGCCTCGGTTCGGGTTGGGTCGCTGGCGCGCTGTCGCCCGTCTTCGTTGAGGGCGACTACAACGCCGTGGGTGGCGATGTAGAGGGTATGGACGATGCGGGTGCGTGCGGCCTCGAGGTCCTTCTGCACGCGGGGCTGGTGCGGGGCGATCTCGCTGCCGTACTTGTCGACGAGCTGGCGGGCCCGACCGAGGTTGTCGGTGATGCCGTGCATCCGGTGGTCGCCAGGCCCGGCGCCGGGCCACCGGGCGGTGTCGAGGTCGGCCTGGATGGAGCCGGCGAGCTCGGTGACGCGTTCGATCGTGCGGCGGCCGGCGACGCCGGCGTACTCGGGGCCGGGCAAGGCTTTCCAGAGATCGGCGGCCGCGGCGACGGTCTCGGCCCATGCGCGGAGCAGCCCTGGCGCGGCCGCGGCTTCGACGTCGAGGAGGAGTGTGCGGGCTTGGTAGTCAGAGGCGATGAGGAGCTCGCCGACGCTGCGCACATCCCCTGCCGCGGGCTCTGGGGCCACGGTGGGGGCGTGCTTGGGGCTGTGGGCGGTGAAGGTGCCCGGCGCCGGGATAGCGAGGTCAAGCGGCACTGGAGCGTGCCTCTCGTACGAGCTCGGCGACGGTAATGGAGAGGTCGCTGGCGCCGGCCAAACGGGGGTCGAGCTCGCGGGTGAGTTGCTCGGCGGCCTCGAGGACCCGTAGCGGGTCGCTGGACTCGCAGGGGGAGTACTCGAGCACTCTGCGGTCGGGCGGGAGCATCTCGGCGGCTTGGGAGGCGGCCAGGAACGAGCCCAGGCCCAGTGAGTGCAGGGGCGAGTCGATGCCGGCGGTGTCGGCGGCCTCCCAGAGGTGGTCAGCGGCAGATTGGAGGAGGTAAGCGATCTCGCTGAGGGGCTGCCAGAACAGGTCGGGGGTGAGGGTCTTGGCCATGGGTTTGGTCTCCTTCCGGGGGTCTGCGGTCCATCGAAGCCGGATCTGGGCCGGGATGGGGGCTGGGCTGCAAATGGCCTGTGGATAACTGCCTTCTTGTCGGTGGCTGGGCACAAACTGGGGATGGAAGCGTCGTCACCCACAGAAGGCGAGCGGCACGGTCGTGGTGCTCACAAGAGGAGGAAGTCGCTCGAAAGTCACTAGTCCCTGTTGGAGAAGAGGTAGAGCGATGGATATCGGGATCCGGATGTACCGGCTGGGTGCTGTCCTGCCTGGGATCGTGCTCAGCGCCGCGTTGCTGCTGGTCGTCTCGGCCATGCTTCCGGCGACGATGGGTGGGCTGCTGCTGGTCGGATATGTGGCCGCAGCGGTGGTGCTGGCCACTGGTGCGTTCGAGGAGCCGGCTGTCCAGGTGCTGGGGAGTGCCCGTCGCGCCAGCGTCGGGGAGCAGCTGCTGCTCCGGGGCCTCGCGGTGTGGTTGGCCGCTCGCGGGCAGCCGGTGCCGGATCTGTACGTCGGACGCAGTGATCGCGGACGCCCTGCGGCCGAGGCGGTCGGCCGGTGCTCGGTCGTGGTCGCTCCGCGGATCCTGGGTTGGCTGCACCGCGAGCAGGTCTCCCAGGCCGTCGTGGCGACGGTGGTTGCGCAGGCGGCGGCGGGCCTGCGGGTCGGCCCTTCGCGGTTCGACCTCGCGGTACGGCTGCTGACAGCTCCTGGCGCGATGGTTGTGGCCGGGTTCTCCCGGGTAGCGCGCTGGTTCACCTGGGTGCCCGGGGTGCTGGGGCTGTGGCGGGTCAGGGCGATCTTCGGGGGAGTCGCGGTCTGGCAGTGCCTCCAGACGCACCAGGTCACGATCGCGGTCACGACCGGCGTGCTGATCGCTGTCTCCTACAGCGCCCCGGCATGCGCGCGAGCCTGGCGACGTCGATGCGCAGCCGCGGCGGACGAGCTCGTGGCCACTCAGGGTCTGGGCGAGCACCAGGTCGCGGTGCGGTCGGCCGACGAGCCGGGCTCGATCGACCGAGCCGATCGGAACCGTCAGGCGACCGGGTCGGCATCACCAAGGCACGAAGGCGGGGCCTCCTCGACGAGAGCGTTGTACGTGGTGCGTTGACCGGTTCGCTAGTCAGGGTTCACCCCGGGGATGCTCAGATCACCAGCCGTGGGGAGGGATCTGTCGGTCGGCCGACTGAGTTCCGGAGACGTCGCCGTCCCGCGGGGCGTCAAGGCGCCGGCGCGCGACCGCGTCGACGGGCAGCAGGTCGTTGGCTACGACGGACAGGTCGCTAGCCAGGTCGTCGACGTCGGTGGTGCGCAGGTAGCGCATCAGCCGGTCCAAGCGGTCGGTACTGCCGTCATAGGTGGCGGCTAGAGCTTCGGCGAGTTTGTCCAAAGCGGCTTCTCCTGCGGGCGTCAGGGTGATATAGACGTCGTCGCCGGCACGCATCGAGCTCATGAACCTACTCCCTCTGGAGGACCGTGTGCTTGCCGCGGGGTGCGGCTCGGTTGCCCACAGAGGGCATCACGGGCGGTCCTCGTGCTCACCGCTGCTGGGCGGGTGGGGGCTGGTCACAGGCTGGCTCCGGGCGAGGCCGGGGGCCGCCCTCGGCAGGGGATGGCGCTGGTGTCCGGCCACGCGTTGGCGGGCGGCGGTGTCGACGTCGAGTCCTTCCGCTAGTGCGCTCGTCTCGTGACCATGAAGCGCTCTCGGCGACTCGGGAGCAGTCGGCGAGGTGCGATGCTGCCCCGCCGAGTGCTCGATCTGATGCTCAGGCTTGGCGACGTCCGGATCCGGTTAACTCGTTGCCCTTCGGTGAGCACGGGGACACGCGCTGCTGCCTTATGTGGGTAGAGCCGAACCTCGGAGGAACTCAATGGACGTCTATGGGATTGACCATGTATGCGGGGTCGCGCGAGTGTTCAAGTCAGGCCATCGCCGTTCGCCATCGCCCGACCTAATTCTCGTGTCGACGTGCCGAGTAAGGCGAACGCTTCGTGTCTGAGGTCCTCACCCCGGAGCAGGACGCTCGTGCCGTGCGCGCTCTGGCGACCTTCAAGGCAAAGTGCATTGCGTCGCGGGCAGGTCTGTCGCTACAGCAACTCGACGCGGATGGATGGGTTGTCGACGTAGATGCGCGTGACTCCGAAGTCGCGTAGCAGCGCCTGGCGCAACGCGATCGGTGCTTTGTCGTCCCCGAGTCCTTTAGCGAGTTCTGCAAACCGATCGCTGACGGTGCCGAAGAACGGCACGACCTCGATCCGTGTCGCCTGGTCCAGTTCGGCAAGTTCTGACTGAGCGGCGGAGACGACCGCGTCGATGTCTGCTCGAACGGTGGCCAGGTCCGAGTCATCGAGCAAGCCCTTGATTGCGAGTCGCTTTGCATTCGAAAGTTCTGCTTCGGCGGAGGCGATGCGTCCTTGCAGTCGTTCGCGCCGCTTTGCGTCGTTCGAATTCATCCTCACCCCGCGTGTCACCTTCACCTCGACGGTGGTGCCTCCCCGGATGGGCTGGGATGCGATCCCTTTGACGATGTTGTCAGCAAGCATGGTGTTGATCCGAGTGCACGGGCTGAACCCTGCACGATGGATCATCCCGGGACGGATACCTGGGCAGTAAAACCGGATCCGGAGGGTCTTGCACTTCGTCGGGTTGTCTACTCGGGCATACATGCGATGGCCGCACCGCCCACAGAAAACGATCCCGTCGAGAGCACTGTCAGGGGTTACTCGTTTGTTGGCCCGTCGCTGTCCTCGCGCGGCGAGTCTCCGGTCGTTGACCCGCTGCCACAGTTCGGCGTCGATGATCGCGCCCAAGGGCGAATCGCGAGTTACCCGTCCGGGGTCGTCTTCCGCACGCTCGTCGAGGTAAGGCTTGCCGTTCTCGTCGCGAAGGACCTGCTGGCGCCCCCACACCAGCTCGCCCTTGTAGAACGGGTTGTCCAGGATCCCGTTGACGGAGTTCGATGGCCAGGAGTCCTTGCCTGTCTTGGTGGGAACGCCTTCTCGCGTTAGTCGTCGGGCGATCTCCTCCGAGGCGACACCTTGATCGGCCCAGGCGAAGATCTGCACCAGCCACGGGTATTCCTCGGGGTGGAGCTCGGGTACGCCTGAGCGCACTTTGCGGCCACCGACGAAGGCAGGCATGCCGCTTGGCAGTTCGACTCCGTCGACGATAAGTGGCTTCATCCGCACTCCGTAGGGCGGGCGCATGGCAACCGTTGACCCGCTGATCACCTTCGCTCTCAAATTCCGTCTGGTTCGACGGCGGACCTTCAAGACCTCCCCTTTGGCGTTGACCGCCCGCAGGTCGGCGTCGTACATCGCGTCCTCGTCATGGGGATCGATTAGCCCGACGTCCTCGGTGACGAGTGTGATCCCGAGTCGCTTGCAGAGTGAAGTGATCTCTTGACGCTGTCCCACGCCTGCGGTCAGGCGCTCTAGCTCGTTGACGACGACGAATCGCACCTCGCGGTTGGCCTCCAGGTAGGCGAACAGCTCTCGCAATCCGGGGCGGTCGGCGAGGGTTCGAGACACGCCTTCGTCGGTGAACGTCTCTAGGAGAGCGATCCCATGATCGGCCGCGACGCCGTCGTTGATCGATCGCTGCTCGGTTGTTGAGCCCTGCTCCTCTGTTGAGTAGCGGGTGTAGCCGACGCCCAGCCGAGATGTAGGCGTTGCAAGCCGTGGCCGAGTGCTCATGCGTCAGGGTAGGCCGATTACGTTCAAAAAATGAAGAATACGTCCCACTTGGGCTCGAAGCTGAGTCCGGCGGGGTCGAGCTTGGCGATCGCGGCCGCGTCGGGCACTCCCTTGATCGGCTTGGCGAGCATCGGCTGGATCGGCGGCATGACGGGCAGGTCCACGCTCAGGACTCTAGTTCCAGCGACCAGCACAGCCGCGGGATCGCGTGCTACTCCCGGTGTGCGGACCGCAGAGCGCGACGGTAGGCGGTCGGTGCCATGGAGAACCAGGCGTGGGACCGCCGGGTGAAGGCGCTCTGCTCGCTGTAGCCGAGCACGCCGGCGAGCTGTGAGAGCGGCATGTCCGAGTCGCGCAGCAGGTGGGTGGCGACGTCGCGGCGTACCTGGTCGACGAGGCCGTCGAAGGTCTCGGACCGCTCCGCGAGCCGGCGTTGCAGGGTCCGCGGGTGCAGGTCGAGCTGGCGGGCGACGAGGGCGAACTTCAGGCTCCCGGTCGGGAGCAGATGGCGGATAAGGGTGGTCGTGGACCTCACCAGGTCGGCGTCGGTGTCCGCGAGCGCGGAGTCCAGGTAGGAACGCACGACCTTGTGCAGCTCGCCGCCGTGCCCGATGGGCCGGTGGAGGTCGCGTGTGCGCAGCGTGAACCCCATCAAGGGCTCGGCGAACCGGACCTTGGTCCCGAAGTAGCGCAGGTAGTCCTCACGCGCCGTGAGCGGATCGTGCGGGACGTGCACGGCGACCGGCGAGAACCCGCCACCGGCGAGCAGCCGCAGCATCCGGAACGCCACCGCGATGCTGAGCTCGTTCTGCTGGCGGTGGTCGCCCAGTCGATCGAGGATCACGCGGATCTCGAACAGCCTCCGGTCGCGGCCGGCGTCGCTGAGCGACGCCTCGAGAGCGGGGCTGTACGTCGACAGGTAGCGCGAGGCTGCGACCAGGGCGTCGCCGAAGGTCGGTGCGCTCAGTGCGGCTGCGCCGACGGGCCCCAGGATCTCGATGCCCTGACGCAGCGCCAACCGGCGTCCGAAGTCCGGTGCGCCGGTGACGGCTGCGGCGGACTCCATGACCTTCACCAGGGCCCGGAAGCTGATGAACGCGTCGTGATCGCCGACGGCCGCGCGCGGAATGCCGGCCCGGCGCAGCAGCGGGCCTGCGTCGGCGCCGAACGAGGCGACGAGGTCCTCGATGCCCTCCAACGCCGTACCCCGGATGAGGTCCATGTCGCCAAGAGTCAAATCTTTGTCGTCAGATGTCAAGTCGTTGCCGACCGGCCGGTGACATCGTCGGAGCCATCGCCACGGACCTGTGTGCGTGCCCTCTGAAAGGAAATGACATGACGATCTCCGCAACCCCTGGCCCGGTCTTCACAGCGTCCGGATCGCCCCTTCCCGTCGTCGCCCTGCCCCAGGGCGAGCTTCTCTCCATCGACAGCAACGACGTCGCGCTGCTGGAGAACGCGCTCGGGAAGGGCGTCCACTTCAAGCCGCTGCGCCTCGACCTCGAGGCCGGCGAGTGGGTCGTCCTGGCCACCTTCGAGCCCGGCTCGCAGGTGCCGTTCCACTACCACACCGGGGTCGCCGAGGTCTTCACGTTCTCCGGCAGCTGGCACTACCTGGAGTACCCCGAGAGCCCCCAGACCGCGGGCTGCTACCTGTACGAGCCGGGCGGATCGGCGCACACCTTCGTCTGCCCGGCGACGAACACCGAGAACACCACGATCCTCGTGCGCGTGGTCGGAGCCAACATCAACTTCGCCGAGGACGGCACGTTCCACTCGATCCTCGACGCATCGCTCATCAGGTTCGTCGCCGACCAACTCGCGGAGGCCCAGGGCGTCGCGCCGATCAACTACATCGGCGGTGGTGCGGCAGGTATGACGGCCGGCGGATGACGACGCGTCGTACGCCGGGACCGGCGCGCTCCGGCGTTCCGTTAACGCGGAGCACGCGCTGCGGCGCACCCGAGGTAACAGGTGCGACCGACGCGGCCGATCCCGCCGACACGGCCGTGGACCTCCCGGCGGTCGACAAGGTGCCGGCCGGGTAGCGCCGGCTCCGCCAGGACTTCTCGGCAAAGTCTCGAGAACCGACCCATCCGATGTGAGGTGGGTCACGAACTCCTCCACGGCGGCAGTCATCGTGGCTGCCCCTTCTCCACGAGGAGCTCAGATGAAGATGTTCCGTAGTGCACGGGTCCGGCTGGTCGCCGGTCTCACCGTCCTGCTGATGGCCGGTGGCCTCGGCGTCGCGGCCGCCGCTGGTGGTGGTCCGTCGAGCAACGCCATGAGCATGGGTCGCGGCATCCCGGAGTTCGGCCTGACCCGCGCGAACTTCCAGGGCCACACCCTCAACTTCCGCTACACGAAGGGCTTCTTCTGCGACACCTCGGTGTCGGCCCAGTCCTCCAGCGGCTGTGAGGTCGGCAAGAAGTTCCGCAACGCTCCGGCTGCGCACTTCGACCCGCTGTTCGTCCTGGTGCCGCTCGGGTTCAAGCTGCCGGCGATGAGCATGGAGTGCCCGGCCGGCCTGGTCTGCGTGGACCACCCCGGGACCCTGGACCTCACCCGGATCGAGCCCGCGCTCAAGCCGCTGTACCCGACCCTCACCGACGCCCAGCTCACGTCCGCGCTGAAGAACTTCGCCACGCCCGGGCACGACCACTTCATCACCGACCGCAACAACGACCGCCCCGAGTGGTGGGACGTCCGTGTCGTCGGCGTCACCAACAAGGCCGAGTACAACCGGATCGTGGAGCACAAGTCCGCCGGGTATCTCCTCCAGCAGGTCAAGGCCGGCAAGACGACGCCGGTCCTGCGCACCAACCTCTTCCTGTTCTTCTCCGTCCACTGAGTCGGTCCGGGGGGCGGCAGCTGCCGCCCCCCGCACCCGAAAGGGGTGGGTCTCGTGACGAGCTCGCCGAACCTGCCGGCGGTCGCCGCCGGCATCTCGTACGACGAGTGCCGGTCCTGGCGCTCGGACGACCGCTGGCTCGCGGCCACCTGCCTGGTGGTCTGCGCCGGAACGCACATCCCCCTGATCCCCGAGCACCTCGAGGAGGCGCCGTACGCCGGGGTGGCGTTCGTCCTCCTCGTCGTGACCGCGAGCGCGCTCGCGGTGCTGGTGCTGCTCCGCGACACCGCCGCGGTGTGGGCGATGGTCGCGGGGGTGAACGTGCTGGCGGTGGCGGCCTACGTCCTCACCCGCACCGTCGCGCTGCCGCAGCTCGCCGACGACGTCGGCAGCTGGACCGAACCGCTGTCGTTCCCCGCGCTGGGCAGTGAGCTTCTCGCGGTGGCTGTCGTCTGGTCCGCCTGGCAGGCCCGGCGCTCATCCCGAGCAGGAGCGCACGGGGGCCGCGACGACCTCGCGACCCGCGACCCGCGACACCGGTCCCTGCGAGGCTGAAGCGGGCGCGATCGGAGCCGCGCGGCGTTCCGGGTCCACGGTCTGTCACCACCGTCGGGGAGTCCGACGGACGTCGTTCTCAACGACCGTGACCTGGTCTATCGTGCAGGGAACGGGACTCTTGGGAGGGAGTGCCCGACGTATCCGAGTAGCTCGAGGTCTGCTGGGGGTCGGGGGTGACGATGGACAAGACGATGACGGGCGCCGCCACGATGGTGGGAGTCCCACCTGCCGAGGCGACGACCTATGTGGGCCGCGGCGCCGAGATCGCCGACGCCCGCCAGCAGCTGCAGTCGGGACCGCTGGTCACCCTCACCGGTCCCGGTGGCGTCGGCAAGACCCGGCTGGCCCTGCGGCTGTGCGCCATCGTCGGCGGCGACCACCCCGACGGGGTGCTGTTCGTCCCGCTGGCCGAGGTCGTCTCCTCCGACCTGCTGGTGAGCACCGTGGCGGACCTGCTCGACCTGCGTGACTTCAACGGGCGTGCGGTCCTCGACGTGGTGATCGACGCGTTGCGCGACAGCGAGATGCTCGTCGTCCTCGACAACTGCGAGCACCTCATCGAGGCCTGCGCCCAGTTCGTCGAGGCGGTGATCCGGTCCTGCCCGAAGGTCGTCGTGCTCGCCACCAGCCGCCAGTCGCTGGGGATCCCGGGCGAGCGCATCCACCCGGTGCTGCCGCTGGCCACGCCGGAGCCGGGGGAGCGACTCGACAGCCTGGAGAAGTTCGACGCGGTCCGGCTGTTCGTGGAGCGGGCCGAGGCGGTCGTCCCGTCCTTCGCGCTGACCGCCGAGAACGCCCGCGACGTGGTGCGGGTCTGCGACCAGCTCGAGGGGCTGCCGCTCGCCATCGAGCTGGCCGCCATCCGGCTGCGGGTGCTGTCGGTGCGGCAGCTGGCCGACCGGCTGGGCGAGCAGTTCGCCGTGCTCAGCGGCGACAGCCGCAAGATCGGCCCGAACCGCCACGGCACCCTGCGGGCCGTCATCGACTGGAGCCACGAGCGGTGCACCGACGCCGAGCGCCTGCTCTGGGCGCGCGCGTCGGTCTTCGTCGGCGGCTTCGACCTCGACGCCGCCGAGGCGGTCTGCTCGGGCGACGGCCTGCCCGCCGCCGAGGTCCTCGATGTGCTCGACGGCCTGCTCGACAAGTCCATCCTGCTGCGCGACGAGCGCAGCGGTGTCGTGCGCTACCAGATGCTCGAGACCGTGCGGCAGTACGGCGAGGAGCAGCTGGTCGCCGCCGACGAGCTGGTGCCCTTCCGCCGCCGTCACCGCGACTGGTTCCTCGAGCTCGCCCGCCGTTTCCAGGCGGCCTGGCTCGGACCCCACCAGGTCGAGTGGTCGAGCCGGCTGCGCCGCGACCTGGCCAACCTGCGCGCCGCGCTGGAGTTCTGCGCCGGTGACCCGGACGAGGCCACGGTCGGCCTGCAGCTCGCGGTCCACCTGCGCGAGTACTGGCTCGCCGGCGGGTTGTCCCTGGAGAGCCGGCGGCACTTCTCCCGGCTGCTCGACGCGGCCCGCCCCGACGCGAAGTGGCGCACGGACGCGCTCTGGATCGCGGCCTTCGTCGCGATCATCCACGGCGACCGCGCCACCTGGCAGGCCGCGACCGAGGCCGCGGCATCGGCGCCCCCGAGCACGGACACCTCGCCGGCGTACGTCGAGCTGGTGCGGGGCTACGAGGCCCTGATCGGCAACCGGATGCCCGAGGCGGCGTCGTACTTCCTGCGGGCCGACGAGATGTTCACCGAGGAGGGCAGCGATCCCTCCGGTGAGCTGTGGGCCCGCTACAACTACGGCATCGCCACGGTGCTCGCCGGAGATCTCGACGGCGGCCGCGTGGTCCTGCGCCGGTGCATCGCCGAGTACGCCGCCAAGGGCGAGATCTTCTGGCGGTCCTGGGCCGTCTGGTCGCTGGGCGCCGCCGAGCTGCTCGCCGGCGACCTCGAGCAGGCCCGCGAGGCCTGCCAGGAGGTGTTCCGGCTCGAGCGGCAGGTGCGCGATCGGCTGCTCGTCGCGTTCGCGCTGACCGTCAGCGCCGGCGTCGCCGCGCGCAACGGGCGCAGCGTGTCGGCGGCGCGCATCATCGGCGCCGCGGCGGCCGAGTGGAAGGCACTCGGGACCTCGCCGGACTACTACGTCGCCTTCCGCGAGCAGATGAACGCCGACACCGACCGGGTGGTGGCACGCATCGGTGAGGCCGCCGCCCACGCCGCCTTCCTGGAGGGCTACGCGCTCACCGCCGCCGAGGGCATCGCCGCCGCGCTGGAGGACCTCGCCGACGAGGTCCCCGCCGACACCGGTCCCGACGACCTGCTGACCCGCCGCGAGATGGAGATCGCCTGCCTGGTGGCCACGGGCATGACGAACCGGGAGATCGCCGAGCATCTCGTCATCTCGCAGCGGACCGTCGAGACCCACGTCAACCACATCCTCGGCAAGCTCGACTTCGCCAGCCGCACGCAGGTCGCGGCGTGGATCCACGAGCGCTCGAGCAACGCGTCCGACTGATCCGGTCACCGTCCGCCCGCGCCGTCGACACGTCACAACGCCGTGCGGCGGCCGCCGCGCTTTGGTGAGGTGCATGCCAAAGCAAGGTCTCGGTCGGGTAACGGGCGACGCGCGCCCGTCGGGCCGATTGCGACCCGCTCTCGCGCGCGCGAGCCTCGGACGCGGTTCGCCCTGCGCTCGGGCGCACCCTGCCGCGCCCGGAGAGGAAGGGCGTCGTGCGGGGCGGCGGATCCTCAACAGAGGGAATCGGGAGAGAGAACCATGCTCGGAACGAATGGGCGGGCGCGGAGGGCGCTCGCAGCCATCGCAACAGGAGCGGTGGGGGTGGGACTGGCCGTCACGGCGACCGCCGCCCCGGCACACGCCGTGGACCCCGCCACGCTGGACCTTGACTACACCTGCACGTTCCCGCTGATCAACCAGCAGCCCCTGCACGTGCACATCGCCGTCGGACTGCCGGCGACGGTGGACGCGGGCGTGCCCACGCCGCCCTTCGACGTGAACGCGATCGCGACGGTCAGCGCCAACACGACCTCCGGGCTCGCGCTGGTCGGCGGCAAGACGATCGAGGGCTCCGCCATCTCGCACGTCAACCTGCAGGCGCCGTCAGTCAACCTGCCGGACCTCCAGGTCCCGGTCACGATCGCCAAGACCGACGTACCGGCCTCCGGCACGTTCAACGTCGCAGCGGTCGGCCAGACCCCGTCGGTCACGTTCCCGGCGCCGGGCACCGGCACCATCGACGTGGGCGGCCTGAACATGAGGATGACCGTCCGCGACGCGAACGGCCAGCCGATCGCGCTGCCGGGCGGCAACGCGGACGGCTCGTTCAACGCGCCGTGCACGGTCGACGCGGGCCAGAGCACCCGGCTCGCGAGCTTCGACATCACCGGCACCCCGCCGGCCAACACCCCGCCCACCGCGGCCCCTGCGACCGCCTCGACGACCGCCAGCGCTCCGGTCGCGGTGACGCTGCCGGGCTCCGACCCCGACGGTGACGCCCTGACCTACACGGTGGGCACGCCGGCGAACGGCACCGTCAGCGTGGTCGGCAACAAGGCGACGTACAAGCCCAAGGCCGGGTGGATCGGGACCGACAACTTCACCTACACCGTCTCGGACGGAGCCGCTCAGGACACCAACACGGTGACGGTCAAGGTCGGCAAGGCGCCGACCACGACCAAGGCCACCCCCTCGGCGACCAAGGTGAAGATCGGCAAGTCCTTCAAGGTCAAGGTGAAGGTGGTGAGCAAGACCGGCGCCCTGATCCCCGTCGGCGCCGTGAAGCTCGCCTTCAAGAGCCTGGTGCTGGCCAAGGGCTCGCTGTCCGGTGGCGCCGCGGTGCTCACCGTGCCGTCGACGCTCAGCAAGAAGCTGCCCAAGGGCAAGGACACGTTCGTCGCGACCTACCTGGGCAACGCGTACACGACCGGCAGCAGCGCCAAGGTCGTCATCACGATGGTGAAGTAGCGCCCCAGGGCCTGCTGGCCGCGCCCGCGTCGTACCGCTCCCCATGCGGTACGACGCGGGCGCGGCTGCGCCCTTTTTCGATCGGTGGGCCACGGGCGCCGGGCGGCCCGGACACCTCGCCGGAACCGCCCTGCAGCCGCCGTGAGACCTGCGCCACGCCCCGTGACAACGGCGTAACGGCCGATCGGCCCCGCCCCTCACCTGTGTCGCAATCGAGTATCTCGGTTCGGTAACGAACCCCTGCCCGCCACCGAACCGATTGCCGCCGTGAACCGCCCGGTCGGACGTTGAGCACGCCGGACTCCGACAGGAGCGTCTGCCGAACCAGCTTCGCCAGGCCGAGTTGTCACGGGGGGTCCTGGTCTCAACTCACACCCGAGAAGCAGGAGAAACAACAATGGGAATCACGAAGCGACCCTCAAGGGCACTGGCGACCGTGGTCGCTGGCGGCCTCTTGGGCGCAGGTCTGATCGGGGCCGCGGGTGGATCACCCGCCAGCGCGGCGCCGGCCAGCCTGAACCTCAACTACACCTGCACGTTCCCGCTGATCAACCAGCAGGCGCTGAAGGTGGCCATCACGCTCAACCTGCCCGACTCCGTCGCGGCCGGCACCGCCACTCCGCCGTTCGACATCAACGCGGTCGCGACCGTGAGCGCGAACACGACCTCGGGCCTCTCCCTCATCGGGGCGAAGAGCCTCGAGGGCAAGGCCACGGCGCACGCCAACCTGCAGGCGCCCTCGGTCAGCCTGCCGAACCTGGCCGTCCCGGTCACGGTGGCCAAGGCCACCGTCCCGGCCTCGGGTGAGTTCAACCTCAACGCCACCGGGCAGACGCCGTCGATCACCTTCCCGACCGCGGGCACCGGCACCATCGACGTCGGCAACCTGGACCTGGTCATCACCGCGCGGGACGCCAACGGCGCCCCGATCGCCCTGCCGGGCGGCAACGCGGACGGCTCGTTCAACGCGCCGTGCACGGTCGACGCCGGCCAGAGCACCCGCCTGGCCTCGTTCTCGATCACCGGCGGCGGTACGCCGACCCCGACGCCGACGCCGACTCCCACGCCGACGCCGACTCCGACGCCGACTCCGACGCCGACTCCGACCCCCACGCCGACTCCGACGCCGACCCCCACGCCGACCCCCACGCCCACGACCATCCCGTACCACTTCGGTCTCACGGGCAGCTCGTTCATCAAGGGCGCGAACGGCACCGTCCCGCTCACCGGCTCGATCGACGCCAACTACAACCTGTCGACCGGCAGCTACGACGCGGCGCTGGTGCTCAACGACACCAGCGGCTCCTTCAAGATCATGAGCTTCCTGCCCGTGACCGCGAAGGTCGGCTTCAAGCCGGTCAGCACGACCGGCACCCTGCTGAACGGCCACCTGGTCGCGAACGCCTCGACGTACGTGAAGATCCTCAACGTCTCGGCGTTCGGCTTCCCGCTCGGTGGCGGCCCCAGCTGCCAGACCGTGACCCCGGCGAGCATCAAGCTGGAGTCGTCGGCCGACCCGTTCAACCCGCTGGTCGGTGGCCCCATCGCCAGCACCTACACCCTGCCCGCGCTGAACGACCAGTGCGGCTCGTGGGGCTCGATCATCAGCGCGTTCATGTCCGGTGGCGGCAACACCATCACCGCGAAGCTCGCGCCCTGATCGCACCGTGAGCACGTCGGGGGCGCGGCCGACCCCGTGCCCCCGACGTACCACTGACCGGGTCACTGACCGGGACGGCCGCGTCGTCGCTGATCGGCGACGACGCGGCCGCACCAGCAGGACCAGCAGGACCAGCACCGAACCAGAACCACCTGCCAGACGATGGAGGAACCCCGAGATGTGGAACCGCCGCACCACCAGCCTGCTCGCGGCAACCGCAGCAGGACTCACGATCTCCCTGACCGGCTGCGGCGCTGGCTCGCCGGGCGCCGGTGTCGCGCCGCCCGTCAACAGCGCGCACGCGCAGGGCCCCGGGGCTCAGAAGCACGCCCAGAAGCAGGGATCCGCGGCAGGAGCCCCCGCACCGTCGACCGCGCTGGTCTCGTGGGCGGCGGGCATGTGCCGCGTCGTCGCGGCGCACAACCAGAAGGTCACGCCCGCGACGATCAACCGGTCGGACCCGCGCGCCACCATCAACGGCATGTCCCAGATGTTCGGCACCATGGCCGGCATGCTGGCCGCCCAGCACCGGGAGCTGCAGAGGCTCCCGGCACCCACGTCCGCCGCCGACCGTGCCGCCTTCCGGCACGCGCTCGTGCGGCTCTCCCGCGCGGAGGCTGTCATGCGCCGGGCCCAGGGCACCCTGCACCGCGGCAGCGTGGCTCCGTCCCCCGACATCGTGAGCACCCTGCGCGCCGCGGGGTCGATGACCGTCGACGGCAAGGTCTACCCGGGCTTCGTGGTCGACCTGGCCGACCGTGAGCGGCGCCTGCACGCGGCGATCGCCGCGGCATCCGCGTGCGATGCGTTCGCCGTCGCCTGATCGACCGGAGCGGCGAGGTCGCGCCGGCCACGTGCCGGCGCGCCTCGCCGTGGCCGGCGTCCTCGTCGCCGCCTGCCTCGCGACCCTCGCGGGGGCCTCGCAGGCGTCGAGCCCCGGCCGCCTGCCGCCCTGGAGCCCGCCCTCCGACGCGCTGGCCGCGCAGGGCAACGTGGCGAACACCGGCCGGGGCGAGGTGGTCGCGAACAAGCAGTGGTTCCGCGTGCCCGTCACCCCGACCTTCGTCCGTGCGTGGATCAAGGACGACCAGGTCCACGCCGAGGTCTTCGCTCGCACCGGCAAGAGCGGGTACGGCGAGTTCTCGCCGTTCTCGGTGCGCTCGGTGGCCTTCGGCATCGCTCCCGCGGTCGTCACCATCCGGATGAGCCAGCTGCGTCGCGCCGACGGCACCGTCGAGCCCTGGGTCCTGGTGGGCCCGGTGTCGGGCTCCGGCCAGACCCTGCGCGGCCGGGTGGTGCTGGGGGTGACCCGGATGAGCGTGGACGGCCACGACGTCGCCACGCTGCGGGCCGGCTGCCACACCGCGTTCCCCGCCTGGGTCCAGCTGACCGGCCAGGACGGGTACAGCCCGATCAACGGCGGATCCCTGAGCGGCACCATCGACGTGCCCCCGTTCGTGGGCTGTGGCCGCGGCAACGACCAGCTGCTGACCTCCTTCGTCTCCGGCGCGGGGAGCCCGCTGGAGATCCGCCAGGGCAGCATCCTCAGCGGCAACACCCCGGACCCGTTCCCCCTGCCGGGCCGAGGGTGAGCGTCCACCGACCACGTACGTGGGGTGCGTACGCATCTCGGTAGTCGAAGTAAGTGATTTCGTCGATGTAACGGCTCCGCGTTCGCGACAGAGTGACGCTCGACACGCCTGGGGAGTTCTCGGGAGGCGTGCATGCAGCCTCAGGGAGGGGACGCCATGGGCTCGGCCGTGCAGGTCGAAGGGCTCACCAAGAGCTTCGGTCGCCAGACCATCTGGCGGGACGTGTCGTTCACGATCCCCGCCGGAGAGATCACCGCCGTCCTCGGGCCGTCGGGCACCGGCAAGTCGGTGTTCCTCAAGGCGCTGATGGGCCTGGTCCGCCCGGAGGCCGGCTCCGTGCTCATCGACGGCGTCGACGTCGTGACCGCCGGCGACGCCGAGAAGCAGGAGCTGCGGCGGCGCTTCGGTGTGCTCTTCCAGGACGGCGCCCTGTTCGGGTCGATGACCCTGGCCGACAACATCGCCTTCCCGCTGCGTGAGCACGAGCGGATGAGCGCGGCGAAGGTCCGCAGCCGGGTCGGCGACCTGCTCGACCTGGTCGGCCTGACCGGCGAGGAGCACAAGCTGCCGGGCGAGGTGTCCGGCGGCATGCGCAAGCGGGCCGGACTGGCCCGCGCGCTGGTGCTCGAGCCCGAGATCGTGCTGTGCGACGAGCCCGACAGCGGCCTCGACCCGGTGCGGACGTCGTTCCTCGCCCAGCTGCTCGTCGACGTCAACGCGGAGACCGACGCCACCGTCCTCGTCGTCACCCACAACATCGAGATGGCGGCCAGCCTGCCGGACAACCTCGGCATGTTCTACGGACGCGAGCTGATCCTCTTCGGCCCGCGTGAGGCCGTGCTCACCAGCGACGAGCCCGCCGTCGTGCAGTTCCTCGCGGGCCGGATGCAGGGGCCGATCGGGATGGCCGAGGAGGCCGACCGCGGACGGCACCTGCGCCCCGACGACACCCGGCCGTTCTCGACCATCGACACCCTCCCGGTCCAGCTCGAGCCGTCCCCGGGGCTGCCCCCGCGCGCCGGAGCGCTGGCCCGCGCCGAGCGCGTCGAGCAGGCCCCGGAGCTCGAGGACCTGGTCGTACGCCGGCCCCCGGCCGACGTCGAGCGCGCGGCGGTGCCGCTTCCGCCGGCGTACAACCTGGTCGTGCGGGGCCTGCGGGCCGTCGGCGGGCTCTACGCGCTCGGTCTCGATGTCGTGCTGTCGCTGTTCACCCGGCGCCCCTCGGCCCGCGAGACCGTCGAGCAGTTCTGGTTCGTCGCGAGCGTCTCGATCCTGCCCGCGGCCCTGGTGGCGATCCCGTTCGGTGCGGTGATCGCGCTGCAGCTCGGCACGCTGATCGTGCAGATCGGCGCCCAGTCCTTCACCGGCGCCGCGAGCGTCCTGGCCGTCATCCAGCAGGCGGCTCCGATCGTGACCACCCTCGCCATCGCCGGCGCGGGCGGTGCCGCGATCTGCGCGGACCTCGGGGCCCGCACGATCCGCGAGGAGATCGACGCGATGAGGGTGCTCGGCATCTCGCCGGTGCAGCGCCTCGTCGTGCCCCGGGTGCTGGCCTCGATGGGCGTCGCGGCACTGCTCAACGGCCTGGTGTCCGTGGTCGGCGTCGCCGGCGGCTACATCTTCAACGTCGTCCTGCAGGGCGGCACCCCGGGCGCCTACCTCGCCAGCTTCACCGCGCTGGCCCAGGTCGACGACCTGCTCGTGGGCGAGATCAAGGCGGTGCTGTTCGGCTTCATCGCCGGAGTGGTCGCGTCGTACTGCGGCCTGAACCCCGGCTCCGGTCCCAAGGGCGTCGGCGACGCCGTGAACAAGTCCGTGGTGATCACCTTCCTGATGCTGTTCTTCGTCAACTTCGTCACGACCACGCTGTACCTGCAGCTCGTCCCCGCCAAGGGGGCCTGAGCATGCGCGCCCTCATCCGTCGCCCCGTCACCGCCCTCGCCGGCCTCGGCTCGGAGCTGCGCTTCCACGTCCGCGCGATCAGCCGGATCCCCGAGGCCGCCCGCCGCTACCCGCGCGACGTGCTCCGCGTGCTCACCGAGGTCACCTTCGGGCAGGGCGCGCTCGCCGTCATCGGCGGCACCATCGGCGTGATGCTCGGCATGAGCCTGTTCACCGGGACCGTCGTCGGGATGCAGGGGTACGCCGCTCTCAACCAGGTCGGCGCCTCGGTGCTCAACGGCTTCATCTCGGCGTACTTCAACACCCGCGAGATCGCCCCGCTCGTCGCCGCGCTCGCCCTGTCGGCCACCGTGGGCTCGGGCTTCACCGCCCAGCTCGGCGCGATGCGGATCTCGGAGGAGATCGACGCGCTCGAGGTGATGGCGGTGCGCAGCCTGCCCTACCTGGTGACCTGCCGGATGATCGCCGGGTTCATCGCGATCATCCCGCTCTACGTGGTCGGCCTGCTGACCTCCTACATCGGGTCGCGCGCGATCACGGTGTGGTTCTACCACCAGTCGGCGGGCACCTACGACCACTACTTCCGGCTGTTCCTGCCGCCGGTCGACATCCTGCTGTCGTTCCTCAAGGTGCTCGTGTTCGCCGTCGTGGTCATCCTCATCCACTGCTACTACGGCTACCACGCGTCGGGCGGACCCGCCGGTGTCGGCGTCGCGGTCGGTCGCGCGGTGCGGCGCAGCATCGTCACGGTCGCGCTGCTGGACTTCGTGCTGTCGCTGGCCCTGTGGGGCGCCACCACCACGGTGAGGATCGCCGGATGAGGCGCGCGGTCGACGCGGGGCTCGGCCTGGTCTACCTGGGCCTGGCGGGCGTGCTCGTGCTGGTCGCCGCCGCGTCGTACCAGCACGTCTTCTCCGACGACATCACCGTGGTCCTGCACGCGGACGCGGTCGGCAACTCGCTGCGCACCGGGTCGGACGTCACCTACCTCGGGGTCCCCGTCGGCACGGTCGCGAGGATCGAGTCCTCCGCCGACGGCGCCACCCTCACCCTGGACATCGACAGCGACCGCGCCCGCACCATCCCGCGCGCCGTGGTGGCGCAGATGGTGCCGGAGTCGCTGTTCGGCGAGCGCGACGTCAGCCTGGTCCAGGCCGGCGACGCCACCACCGGGCTGCGCGACGGCCAGGTCATCGCGCAGGACTCCTCGGACCGTGCCCTGCAGCTGCAGCAGGTCTTCGACGCGCTGCTGCCGGTGCTCAAGGCCGTCCAGCCCGAGAAGCTCAACGCCACCCTCGGCGCGCTCACGACCGCGCTGCGCGGGCAGGGCCCGGCGATCGGCGACGCGATGGACGCGTGGGGCCGCTACCTGCGCCGCGTCGACCCCGCGATCCCCGCGCTGTCGCAGGACCTCGACCGGCTCGGGTCGGTGGCGAACACCTATGCGGTGGCCACGCCGGACCTGCTCGCGGCGCTGTCCGACCTCGCCACCACCGCGCACACCGTCACCGACATGGACGGCCAGCTGCACGCTCTGTTCACCGCCGTCACCTCCTCCTCCGACACCGCGAGCGGGTGGATCGGCCCGAACAGCGGCACCGTCATCGCGGTGGCAGCCAAGAGCCGCGCGGTCCTCGACGTGCTCGGCCGGTACGCCGCCGAGTTCCCCTGCCTCGCCTCGACCCTGACCGCGATGGTGCCGCGGGTCGACCGGGCCCTCGGTGCCGGGACGTCCCGCCCCGGGCTGCATGTGCGCGCGCAGGTCGTGGCGAGCCGGCGGCCCTACACGTCGGGCCCCTCCCTCTCCAGCGGTACGCCGAGCTGCCCCGACCCGAGCGGCGGCACCCGGTCCGCCCGCGCCTGGGCCGGGCTGATGCTCGGTCCGTCCCTGCGCGCCGCCGGGAGCGACCGATGAGGGGACTCCTGCCGCCGCTGCTCAAGAGCGCCGTGTTCGTGGTCGTCACGACGATCGCCACGCTGGGCCTCGCGTTCACGATCCAGAACGGTGGCTCGGGGACCGGCTCGACGTACCACGCCCTGTTCACCGCGGCCCCGAGCCTCAACGCGGGCGACG
Source organism: Nocardioides ultimimeridianus (assembly GCF_054777895.1). Classification (NCBI taxonomy): domain Bacteria; kingdom Bacillati; phylum Actinomycetota; class Actinomycetes; order Propionibacteriales; family Nocardioidaceae; genus Nocardioides; species Nocardioides ultimimeridianus. The sequence goes on from NZ_BAAHAB010000003.1 coordinate 95,882, forward strand.
ACGTGCGGATGGCCGGCGTACGCGTCGGGCAGGTGACCGACGTCGCGATCGCGAACCGCGACCAGGCGCTGGTGACGTTCAAGGTCGATGCCGGTGTCGACCTGACGTCCGACGTGGGTGCGGAGATCCGGTTCCGCAACCTGCTCGGCCAGCGCTACGTCTCGCTCGACCAGGGCACCGCGACCGGCGGGCTGCTCGCCGCGGGCTCGACCATCCCGCTGGAGCGCACCCGGCCGGCCCTGGACCTCACCCAGCTCTTCAACGGCTTCCAGCCGCTGTTCCGGATGCTCTCCCCGCAGGACGTGAACGAGCTGTCGGGGCAGATCATCTCCGTCTTCCAGGGCGAGGGGACCACCGTGTCGAGCCTGATCGCGCACACCGCAGGGCTCACCAGCACGCTGGCCGCGAAGGACCGCATCATCGGCGAGGTCATCGACAACCTCAACCGCGTCCTCGGCACGGTCAGCAGGAACGGCGCCGGCCTGAGCTCGCTGGTCGGATCGCTGCAGCGGCTGGTCACCGGGCTGAACCAGGACCGCTCGACGATCACCAGCGGCATCGCGGGGATCGGCGCGATGACCACGAGCGTGGGCGGCCTGCTGCGCCAGGCGCGGCTGCCGATCCGGTCCACGGTCGTCGACCTCGACCGGCTGGCGGGCAATCTCGCCGCGGCCCGCGGCACCCTGAACCGCACCCTGACCAACCTGCCGCTCAAGCTCGAGCGCCTCGGCCGGACCGTCAGCTACGGCTCCTGGGTCAACTTCTACCTCTGCTCGGTCGGCGGCGACATCCCGGCGGTGCAGGGCTACCTCGGCGGCCTCGGCGTCGACGCTGTCGCGGGGAGGTGCCACTGATGCGGATCAAGCAGTTCGGTGAGCGCAACCCGGCCTGGATCGCCGTGCTCGGCACGATCGCCCTGGCGATGGTCGTCGTGCTGACCTTCTTCTCGTCCTCGCTCCCGGTGATCGGCGGAGGTACGACGTACTCCGCACGCTTCACCGAGGCGGCCGGCCTGACGACCAGCAGCGAGGTCCGCATCGCCGGCGTGAAGGTCGGCAAGGTGACCGACGTCCGCCTCGACGGCGACTCCGTGCTGGTCTCGTTCAAGGTCAAGCACGCGTGGGTGGGCGACCAGACCACGGCCTCCGTCGAGCTCAAGACCCTGCTCGGCCAGAAGTACGTCGAGCTCGAGCCCGCCGGCGACCGGCCCCTCGCCGCCGGCGCGACGATCCCGTTGGAGCGCACGACCGTGCCCTACGACATGAGCACCGCGCTGGAGGGGCTCGCCAGCAGGGTCGGCAGGATCGACGTACCGCAGCTGGCGGCGAGCTTCCGCGCGCTGAGCGCGTCCTTCCAGGGCACGCCGAAGGACATCCGCCGGATGCTGACCGGGCTCACCGCGCTCGCGACCACCATCGGCTCGCGTGACACCCAGCTGGCCGGCCTCATGCGCAACGCGCGGCAGGTGACCGGCCGGTTCGCCGGGCTGGGCGGCCAGCTCGGCCGGATCCTCGCCGACGGCGACCAGCTGATCACGACGCTCGCCGCCCGTCGTACCGCCCTGCACCAGCTGGTGGTCGGCACCGACCTGCTCTCGCGCCAGGTCGCCGGCCTGGTGAACGACAACCGGCGCCGGTTGGCGCCGGCGCTGCGCAAGCTCGACACCGTCGCGCGGATCCTGCAGCACAACGGCGCGCACATCGATCGCGCGCTGCAGCTGCTCGCGCCCTACTACACGATGCTGACCGACGCGTCGGGCTCCGGCCCGTGGGTCGACGGCTACCTGTGCGGGCTGTTCGACAGCAACGGCCGGCCCGAGCTCGACCCGCGCGCGCAGCGCAACTGCCACCCGGGAGGCCGGCGATGATGCCCCGGATCCCCACGCTGCCCCGGAGCACCCGGCTGCGGGCGCTCGCCGCGATCGTGGCGCTGCTCGCGCTGGTCGGCGCTCTCGCCGTCGTGATCACCCGGCCGTTCGCCACGGCCCCGACCCGACTCACCGCCGACTTCACCACCGCGGTGGGCATCTACCAGGGCTCCGACGTCCGGGTCCTCGGGGTGAAGGTCGGCACCGTGACGTCGGTGCGGCCCGAGGGCTCGCAGGTGGTCGTCGCGATGGACGTCGACCCCGACGTGGCGCTGGCGCCCGACACGGGAGCGGTGATCGTCGCACCGACGCTGGTCAGCGACCGCTACGTCCAGCTGACCGAGCCGTGGGTCTCCGGCGACCGCATCGCATCCGGTACGACGATCCCGCTGTCCCGCACGGCGGTGCCCGTCGACGTCGACCAGCTCTACCAGAGCCTGGACCAGGTCGCGTCCCTGCTCGGCCCGCGCGGTGCGAACCGCGACGGTGCGCTGTCACAGCTGATCCGGGTCGCCGACAGGAACCTGCGCGGCAACGGGACCGCGATGCGGACCCTGGTCACCAGCCTCGGCCGGGCCGCGCGCACCCTCACCAGCTCCGGGTCCGACACGTTCGCGAGCTTCCGCAACCTCGACGTCCTCGCCCGTCTGCTGCGCGCCAACGGCCGCCACGTGCGCAATGTGGACGCCGGCCTCGCGGTGGTCACCGGTCAGCTCGCCCGCGACCGCCGCTCGATGAGCTCCGGGATCCGCAACCTCGCCTCGGCGATGGGCATGCTGCGCCGCTTCCTGGTGGACAACAGGTCCCACATCAAGCGATCGGTGGGCTCGCTCAGCTCCACGACCGAGCTGCTGACGGCGCGCCGCAGGTCGCTGGCCCGGCTGCTCCAGGTGCTGCCGGTCGCGCTGCAGAACGTGCTGGCCGCCTATGACCCGGCGCACCGGCTGCTGGTCGGCCGCGGTGATCCCAACGATGTGACGCTGTGGGGCGGGCCTGTCGTCGACGTCACCCGCCACCCCGCGCCGCGACTGCTCCTGCCCGGTGGAGGTGACCGGTGATGCGGCGATCCCTCGCTGTGCTCTGCGGCTGCCTGTGCCTGCTGCTCACCGGCTGCGGCCTGAGCCAGGGCGTGTACGGCGTACGCCTGCCCGGCGGTCCGGACCTCGGCTCCGACCCGGTGACGATCACGGCCGACTTCAGCGACGCGCTCGACCTGGTGCCCCAGTCCAGCGTCAAGCTGGACGACGTGCCCGTGGGCGAGGTGACCGGCATCCGGCTGGCGCCCGACGGCCGCAGCGCCGAGGTGACGATGGCCGTGCGCGGCGGCCTCGGCCTCACCGCGGACACCACCGCGCGCCTCGCGCAGACCAGCCTGCTCGGTGAGAAGTACGTCGCCCTCACGCCCGGCTCGTCCTCGGCACCGCTGGCCGACGGCGCGACGATCGGCCGGCTGGCCACGTCCCAGGCCGTCGACGCCGAGGAGGTGCTCGGCGCGCTGTCGATGCTGCTGACCGGCGGTGGCGTCGGGCAGTTCCAGGACCTCTCCCGCGAGATCCGTGACATCGGTCGCGGCCGCACCGGCGAGATCCGGCTGTTCCTGTCGCGGATGGACCACTTCGTCGCGACCCTGGATCGGCACCGCCGATCCGCGACGCGGGCGATCGAGGGCATGCGCGCGCTGAGCGTCTCCCTCGCCGACAACCGCAGCAGGATCGACACGGCGCTGACCCAGCTCGCTCCCGGCATCACGGCCCTCGAGGGCCAGCGGGCCGACCTGGTCAGGATGCTCACGTCGCTGAACACGCTCAGCGCGGTCACCGTGCGCACCGTCCGCGCCGCCGGCCGCAACATGATCGGCGACCTGCGCTCGCTGCACCCGACGCTGAACGCGCTGGCCCGTGCCGGCTCCGACCTGCCCCGGTCGCTGCAGCTGCTGACCACCTTCCCGTTCAGCGACGCCGTCCTCGACGCGGTCAAGGGCGACTACCTCAACCTGTTCGTGACGATGAACATCGCCGACCGGCGGACCCAGCAGCCCCAGGGCGCGCTGCGGGCGATGCCGCCGGTGCTCCTGTCCGGCCTGAAGGCAGGGGGCCGCTGATGTCGATGCGGAGCATGCGCCTGAAGCTCGCGATCTTCGGTCTCCTGGCGGCGCTGGGCATCACCTACGTCGCGGCCAGCTACGTCGGCGTCGGCCGGATGCTGGGCCTGTCCGGCTACACGGTGACGGCCACGCTGCCGCGGACCGGCGGGCTGTTCCAGAACGGCGAGGTGACCTACCGGGGTGTGCCCGTGGGCCGGGTGGCGCACCTCGAGGCCGGCCCCGACGGCGTACGGGCCTCGCTGCTGATCACCTCCGACGTGCCGATCCCGCGCGACGTGCAGGCGGTGGTCCGCAACCGCTCGGCGATCGGCGAGCAGTACCTCGACCTGCGTCCCTCGAGCGATGCCGGGCCCTACCTGGCCGGCGGCGACACCATCGCCGTCACCGACAGCGGGCTGCCCGTCCGGCTGAACCTGCTGCTGCAGGACATGGTCGACCTCAGCGACTCCCTGCCCACCCACGCCATGAAGCGCGTGGTCGACGAGATGTACGACGCGTCCGCGGGCTCGGCCACCGACCTGCGCAGCCTGCTGCAGACCTCGACCCGGTTCGCCCGGCTTGCCGACGCCAACGCCGGCCCGACGCTGGCGCTGATCAAGGACGTCGCACCGGTGCTGCGCACCCAGCAGCTGGCGGCCGGATCGATCGTGTCCTCCAGCTCCAGCCTGCGTGCGATCGCTGCGACGCTGGCGGGCTCGGACCGCGCGCTGCGCCAGGCGATCCTGCAGGCGCCGGGTGCGGCGCTCCAGGTCCAGCAGCTCTTCGCCGACGTGGGCCAGCCGATGACGATCCTGCTGCGCGACCTGCTCAGTCTCAACGGAGCGCTCGCGCCGCGCAGCCGCGACCTGGAGCGCATCCTGAGCACCGGCCCGCGGGTCGTCGGCGACATCGCCTCGACGCTGCGCGACGGCGCCTTCTCGATGGGCCTGACCACCAACTTCACCGAGCCGCTCCCGTGCCAGCGGGGCTACACCCAGCCCCGGCGTGCCGGCCTGGAGACCGGCGACGTACCCCTCCTGCTGACCGGCGGCTGCACCGCCGGCCCGCGCAGGGGTGCGGCGAGCGCGCGATGACCGACCCCACCCGACGGAGGACAGCCAGATGACCACGATCGTCACCGAGGAGCCGGCCGAGCGCACCAGCGCCGACCGGGTCGCCACCGGGGGAGCGCCCACAGCGCCGGACGGGCACGCCGCGCTGCGCCGGCACGGTGTGGCGGCGCTGGTGGTCTTCCTGCTCTGCGTGGGCCTGCTGGCCTGGAGCTGGGTGCGCTTCGACCGGGCACAGCACGACCCCCGGCGGATCGATGCCGCGACCCGCGACGCGGTGGTGGCGGCGACCACCCGCGACGTCGCCACCCTCAACACCTTCGACAGCGCGCACGTGGGCCAGGCGCTCGCGACCTGGCAGGCCGTGACGACCGGCGACCTGCACGACCAGATGTCGCGGGTCAGCGCCAAGGAGCGCACGGCTCTGGCTGCCACGCGCTCGGTGTCCACCGGCCGGGTGGCCGAGGTGGCCGTGACCGGCCTCGACAGCCACGCCGGCACCGCCGATGCGATGACCTTCGTGACCGTGACGGTGCAGCCCGCCCAGGGTCGCGCGCACGTCCTGCGCCACCGCTACCGCGTCGAGCTGCGCGAGGTGAGCGGCACCTGGCTGGTGTCGAGCATCGTCCCGATCGAGGTGGCACAGCGATGACCACGCGCATCTGGCGGCGGGCCGTCGTCTCGCTCGGTGCCTCCGCGGTGGCCGCGGCCGTGTGCTCCTCGGTCCTGCTGGACCGCACCGGCGCGCTGCACGCGGCCGCCGACGGCAACTCCGCCGTGGCCGACCGTGCCGCGACCAGCCAGGTCGTGCAGGCGGTCCGCGCCGATCTCGCCGCGGTGCTGTCCTACGACTACCGGCACCCCGACCGACCACGGAAGGCCGCGTCGCAGGTCCTGGTCGGCGACGCGCTGCACCAGTACGACCGCCTGTACGGCGCTCTCGCCGGGGTCGGGCGGCAGCAGCGGCTGGTGTACCGGGGATCGCTGCTGGACGTCGGCGTCCAGCGCCTCACCGGCACCGACGCCCAGCTGCTCGTCTTCATGAACCAGATGTCGACACGAGGGACCGACGGAGCCGTGAACGTCGCGCCCACCCAGATCAAGGTCGCGGCCCAACACCTGGAGGGGACATGGAAGATTTCATCGATCGAGCTGCTGTGACCCGAGCGGTCGCACGTCCTCGTGGCGCAGCCCCGCGCGGCGGATGTCCGGGTCTCCCGGCGGAGCTGGCGGCGGTCGCGCGACCCCTGATCGGCCCGATGACCGAGCAGATCGCCAAGGTCATCCAGCAGCGGGTGGCGGCGTACGCCGGGGCGCAGAGCGACTGGAGCGGCGCGATGATCGTCAAGGCGGTCCGGGTCGGCATCACCGACTTCGTCGACCGCATCGCCGGCGAGCGCACCCACCGCGCGGAGGTCGACGACGTGTTCCAGAAGGTCGGCCGGACCGAGGCGCTCAGCGGCCGGTCGCTGGAGCACCTGCGCTCGACCATGCTGATCGCGACCCGCTGCGCGTGGCTCACGATCCATCGCACCTGCCGCGACTACGACATCCCCGACGGGATGCTGGGCCGCATCGGCGACGCGCTGTTCGCCCACATGGACCACCTCGAGCAGCAGATGACGCTGGGCCACCGCGCGGCCGTCATGGAGCTGCAGCACGACTCCCAGCGCTGGCGCGGGTCGCTCGCCGCCGAGCTGCTCGCCGAGAGCCCGACCCGCGACGTCGCCCAGCTGGCCGCCCACACCGGGTGGCGGCTGCCCGACCTGCTGCAGGTGATCGCCATCAGCACCCCGCGCGACGAGCCGATGCCGGACCTCTCCGGGCTCCCCGAGGCGGCGCTGGTCCACCGCGCCCACCCGGTCTCCGCGGTCATCGGCTCTCCCGAGACGATCGAGCGCGCCCGGCACCGGCTGGTCCACCTCCTCGGCTCGGGCACGAGTGCCGCGACCAGCTGGCCGGTCGCCGTCCAGCACGGCGCATCGGCGTTCCGGTGGGCGTCGCGCGCGCTGCAGCTGCGGCACCTGGGCGTGATCCCCGGGACCGGGATGATCGAGTGCGTCGACTTCGTGGCCCAGCTGTGGGTGAACTCCGAGCCGCTGATGCGCGAGCTGGTGATCCAGCGCGAGCTCGCGCCGCTGCTGAGCGAGGCGCCCCGCAGCCGCCAGGTGCTCTCCGAGACGCTGCTGCTCCTGTTGGAGACCGGGGGGAGTGCTCCGGCACTGGCCGCGCGGCTCGGCGTACACCCCCAGACGGTGCGGTACAGGATGCGGCGGCTGCGCGAGCTGTTCGGGGACCGGCTGGACGCGGACGAGAACCTCACCCTGCTGCTGGCCCTGCGCGCGACGCTGCCGCGTTGGCGGGCGGGCTACCTGGACGAGGAGCCGCAGCCCGCGGCCTGAGCCGTCAGCGAGAGGGGGCTGTCCGGGATCTCCCGGACAGCCCCCTCCGACGCTCGGGATCAGTCCCGCGCGAGGCTGGCCGCGTGCAGGGCGACCTCGGTCTCGATCCGCCACTGCGGGTCCTCGAGACGCGCCCCGAAGAGGTCGCGCAGCTGTCGCATGCGGTAGCGCACCGTCTGCGGGTGCACCCCGAGCGCCTCGGCCATGTCGGCGACGTCGCCGCGCAGGCTCAGCCAGCACCCCAGCGTCTCCATCATCCGCTCCCGCCTGCTGGCGGTGAGCCCGTCGAGGGCCGCGAGGTGGTGGGAGCGCAGGCACGCGCCGAGGTGCGGGTGCTCGGTGAGCAGCAGGGACAGCACGTGGTCCTCGGTCCGGGCGACGCTCGTGTGCGTGACCTGGCCGCTCTCCTGCATCCGCAGCAGCCGGCGCGCCCAGTGCAGCGAGTCGGCAGCGTGCTCGGTGGGGACGGGCGGTCCCACGGCGAGCGAGGTCACCTGCAGGGCTCGCCGGAGGTCGTCGCAGACCTGCGGATCGGCGGCGCCGGGCACGAGCAGGATGGTCCGGGTGGTGCTGGTGTCGGTCAGGACCTCGCCGGGGAGGCGACCGGTCTCGACCTCGGCGCCCGGCGCGCGGACGGCGACCACGGCGGTGACCTGCGCGGGCAGCGGCCAGTCGGCGCGCTCCGCGTGCTCGGCGAGGGCCCGCGGGTCGGACGGGCCGTCGATCAGGACGCGGACGAGCTCGCGTCGTGACGCGGCCAGGTCGCCGCGGCTCGCCAGCGCGTCGGTGTGGCCCTCGCGCGCGAGGGCGGTCATCTCGGCGAGGTAGCCGAAGAGCTCGTCGGCGATGCGCGACTGCACCCGGGACGGGACCTGCGCGCGCTCGGCGAGCTGGACGAACCGCCGCCAGGACACCCGTACGCCGACACGCAGCGCCGTCTCCAGCGCGACCAGCCCGTCGGGCTCCCCGGCCTGGAGCCGGCCGAGCTGCCGGCAGATCTCGTCGCGCTCGGGGAGCCGGCGGTAGGGCATCTGCAGCCGGTCCAGGAAGGTCGTGACGTTGAGGGTGACCGCGCGCGCCGCCTGGGCCCGGTGCTGCTCGACGAGGGGTCGCAGCGAGGGGACGACCCGGCAGACGGTGCTCAGGACGTCGGCCGAGAGGGCGGGAAGGTCCGCACGGATGTGGGCGATCACCTGCGGCGGGACGGGCGCCGTCGCGGCTCTCGCGTTCCTCGCGGTCACGGGCAGCGCGGTCACGGTCACGGTCGTCTCCTCGGATCGGTGGCACCGGGCGGCGCCACCGATCCAGGTGTATCCCCGGGCCGGCCGTGCGGCAGCGGCCGGGCGTCGGCCCGCCCGTCGCCGTGTCCGAGCTGTGATCGGGCGTTGTGGCCGCGATGACAAACGGGGCTCCCGGTCCGGGGGCCCCGTTGTCACGCGCAGGGGGCCGGCGTCAGGAGGTGGGCGCCGTCGGCGTGAGCGTCACGTCGACGGTGTTGCCCGGTCCCGGGGCCACCATGTTGAGCGCCGCGGTGGCGTAGCCGCAGTTGGCGAAGCTGGGGAGGCTGTAGCTGCCGGTGAGCGCTCCGCCCTTGACCGGGTCGAACCCGGCGCCCGACCGCAGCGGGATCTGGGCCGGCGTGGTGGTCTGGCAGGAGGCGCCACCGCCCACCGGGAACCCGAACAGCGTGATGCTGGGCAGCCTCACGAGGACCTGCGAGGTCGACGTGAGCCCCGTCGGCGACAGTTGCCCGGTCGTGGATCCGACGGTGGCGAAGGTGACGCTGGCCGTCACCGGCAGGAAGCCGTAGAGCTTGAACGAGGTGGTCGTGGGGCTCAGCCCGAGGGTCGCGGTGAAGGCGCCGGTGCCGGTGGTCAGCGTGGCGGCCACCGTGCCGGAGAGGTGGGCGTCCGAGCCGGGCGCGGCCAGGTGCGTGGTGCCCTGCAGCCCGTAGGTGTAGCTGACCGTGCTCGGCTGGCTGGGCGGCGTCGTCACCTGCACCGCGGACGAGGCCGGCGAGACGTTCCCGGCCGCGTCGTGCGCCTTCACGGTGAAGGAGTACGACGTCGCGGGCGACAGCCCCGACACGGTGGTGCTGGTCCCGGTCACGGTGGCGACCGGGGTGCCGTCGCGGAGGACGTCGTACCCGGTCACGCCGACGTTGTCGGTCGAGCCGGTCCAGCTGAGGTTGGTGGCGGTCGACGTCGTACCGGAGGCGGTGAGGGCGCCCGGTGCCGTCGGCGGGGTCGTGTCCGCGGTGCTGCCGGTGGCCTGCACGGTGGCGACCACGCCACCCTGGCCCGGGTCCAGGGTGCAGTCGGAGTCGAAGGTGTCGAGGCCCGTCGTACGGCCGCCCGCGTCGTGCGGCGTGACGGTGAGCAGCATCGAGTCGATCGTGACGGTCCAGGTGCCGGCGGTCGGGAAGGTGAGCGGCGCGATCGTCGCCGAGGCGTCGACCTGGACCGGCCCGGACGACGGGATCTGGGTGGTCGCGACCTTGGCCGGCACCTTGAGCGGGAGCGCGCTGCCCGACGGGGAGACGAGGGACTCGCTGGTCAGGGCCGTGCCGTCGAGGCTGGCGGCGCCGACGGTGCGCAGGCCGCCCGCGGTCGCGCTGTCGATCGTGGCGACGGCCGTGACGTTCACCTGCCCGGTCGAGGCGCCGGCCGCGATCGACGTCGGCAGGCTGGTGCCGATCTGCAGGGTCACCGGCTGCTGGCCCATCAGCGGGAACGCGCAGTGGAACTGCAATGTGGCGGTGGAGTCGGCGGCCGCGGGGGAGGGGTGCGAGGCGCCGGCGGCGACCGCGGCCGCCGTCAGGGCGGCGCCGCTCGCGGCGACGGCGACGGCCCGACGCACCTGGTGGCGGTTGATCATCGTGGTCCCCTTCAGCAGTTCGTGGTCGCGGGCTTGCCGGCGAACCGGTCGGCGAGGAACGCCATGACGTCGTCGTTGGCCCAGGAGATCGGTGAGATGTGGGACGCCGGGGTCTTCCCGAGGCTGCTGGTGTCGTAGGTCTTCCAGGTCACCTGCACGCCCTTGGCGCAGTAGGTCTTGTGCAGCGCGTCGTCCTGGGCGAAGTCGACGAGACCGTCGGTGGTGCCGTGGTACTCGAGCACCGGCACCGGGACGGCGGTGTTGCCGAGCGTGCTCTGGCTGACCCGGGTCAGCCAGGTGATGTTGCTCAGCGGGTTGGTGGTCGTGTAGTCCGCGAGCGTCTTGCCCTGGTACTTCTGCAGCAGGTCGAGCGCGCAGTCGCCGTTCTCCATCTGCGCGAAGGCCTGCTTGCCCGCGTCGTTGAGATAGCTCTGCAGGTTCAGCTCGGGGTAGGCGTTGTCGAGGCCGATCAGCGCGATGGCCAGCAGGCCGAACCCGCTCGACCCGTTGAGGGGCAGCGCGACCTGCGACAGGTTGCCCGGTACGCCGCCGGCGGCGATCCCCTTCAGCGGCAGGCTCGGTGCGTACGTCGGCTGCAGCTGGCCCGCCCACAGGACGGCAGCACCGCCCTGGGAGTAGCCGCGCAGCGTGACCGGCGAGCTGGCCGACAGGCCGTCGGCGGGCAGCGACTGGGCCGCGCGCACCATGTCGAGGACGGCCGGCCCCATCGCGGGCCCGGTCATGTACGTCGCCGACGGGTCGGCGTGGTAGCCCTCGTAGTCGGGCACCGCGACGGCGTACCCGGCCCGCAGCATGGCGTTGACCGCGGGCTGCTCGTAGAAGGAGCCGCCGGCGATCATCTTCGACGGCGCACAGTTGAACGACAGGCCCTGGGTGCCGGGGGCGAAGCCGACGATCGGGGCGTGCGCCGCGTCGACGCCCTTGGGCACCAGCACCGTCCCGGTCGTCGCGATCGCCGCTCCGCTGGCGTCGGTCGACCGGTACATCACCTGCCACGCGTTCGCGATGGCCTGGGTGGTGCTCGGTCCCGCGGGGGCCACCCGCGACCGGATGACGTCGCCGGGGTTGCCCGCCGGCAGCGGGCTCGGCGGCGTGTAGAACGCGTCATCGAGGGTCGTCGTCGACGCGCTGACCGTGGCCGGGGCTGCGGCCTGCGCGCGGTCGGCCGCGACGCCCGCTCCGCTCAGGGTGACGATCGAGCCGAGCAGTCCGGCCGCGGCCAGCACGGCGTACGAGCGGCGCTGCAGGTGGGCGGGGAGTTCGGGCTTCCTCACGGTCGTTCCTCTCGGTGAGACGTCCTCATCCGCGGATGCTCGCACCGCTCCGCGGGTGTCCGCTGGGGCCGCGGCGGCATCCGGGTGAGGGTTGTCACGGCCGGACAATTCGCGGCCGCGAAGCGCGCGATCCGCGCCAGACAGGCGGCCCGTTAACGCGGAGCGGGCGCTGCGGCGTACCCGAGGTAACAGGGATGACCAGCGCCGCCCCCTTCGATGACGAGGGGGTTGCCGACACCTCCCGTCGGGCCGCGAGGAACGTGCGCACAACGGAACTGAACCGTGATGGTCGGGAAATCGGACCGCCGGATCCGTTCGACATCGTCCTTGTCATGGCACCGGTGATCCGGTGCCGCCGCTCTCGCGCACCGCTCCCGCCGAGACACCCGACCAGCAACGACCGGAATACGACCGGAAAGAGGTCTGATGAGCCTGGACGTCCCCACCACCGTGACGCGGAGGCACGCCGCGGTCGCCGCCGCTCTGTCCGGCGCAGCCCTCGTCGTGGTCGGCTACGCCTCGGGATGGGGGCTGACCCTGCCGGTCGCGGGGAGCGTCGTGGCCGGGTCCGCGCCGGTGACCACCCGGCCCGCAGCACGCCCGGCGGCCGCATCCCCGATGGCGATGCCGGCCCACCACTACGTCGGGTCCGGTCCGGCCGTGGCCCCGGCGGGCTCGGGTCCCACGGCCGCCGCCTCGCCCGCCTCGGCGTCCCCGACGACCTCCCCGACGACCATCCCGACGTCGCCCGCACCGACCTCCGGGCCGAGCAGCCCGCCCTCCTCGCCGGCCGGTGCGGGCGGCGGCTGCACCGGCGTACGCCCGATGCTCCGGACCCTGATCCAGCACGTCGACGCGGGCCACCTCGAGGAGTCGCCCACCCAGCAGGTCGCGGACCTCCTCGACCTCGACCAGTACGCCGCGACCCACACCACGCTCCTCGGCAACCTGCTCCAGCCGCTGCTGGGCGGCGCCTCCAGCGACCTCGAGGTCCTGCTGCAGCACATCGACGCCGGCCACCTCGAGGAGTCGCCCTCCCAACAGGTCGCCGACCTGTTGAAGACCGACCAGTACGTCAAGACCCACACCGTGCTCATCGAGAGCCTGCTGAAGCCGCTCGTCGGCGACAGCACCTGCTGACGAGGAGATGTCCATGCCGACCGTGATGCCGACCGTGATGCCGACCGTGACGCCCCGCACCTCCGTCCGCCTGCTTCTGGCCGCACTCGTCGCGATCCTCGCCGTCCTCGGCATCGGGATCGCGGGCTCGCCGGCCCAGGCCCACAACGAGCTCACGAGGTCCACTCCGGCGAACGGGGCCACCGTCAAGGCCGTCCCGCACTGGGCGACGCTGACCTTCGAGGAGGAGATCGGCGGGCCGCAGGACCTCACCGTCCGTTTCCACGGCCGGAAGCTCGCGATCCAGCGGGTCGCGGGCGACCCGACGGCGGCCCGGGTCGACCTCACGCCGGCACAGGGCGCACGCCGCGTGCTGCTGTCGTGGAGCAACATCGACGCCGAGGACGGGCACGCCAGCAGCGGCACCATCTTCTTCGAGGTCCGTGGCGCCACCGGTGCGTCCCTGGCCGGTACGCCGGCGGCCGGCGACCCCTCCGGACCCGACACCGCCGCCCTCGACCGCTGGTCGGTGCTGTCGCACGTCGTCGGCTACCTCGCCGCGGCGATCTTCCTGGGCGGGCTGCTGTTCGTCGCGCTGCTGTGGCGCGAGGGCGCCGACGAGCGGCGTACCCGGATGATGCTGGGCGGCTCGGTCCTGGCCGGCCTGCTGGCCGCCCTGCTCGGGCTGTGGGTCGACGTCCAGCGACTGCCCACGGCGTCGGTGGGCGACGTGCTGATCAGCGACTACGCCCGCGCCACCACGGGGCTGCTGCTGTTCTGGGTGCTCGCCGCGATCGTCCTCACCGCGCTGCTGCGCGAGGGCCGCGCCGCGGTCGCGAACACCGCCTGGCGGGTGGGCGCCGTCGTCGTCGCCTTCGGCCTGATCCGTACGACGGGCATGACGGCCCACGCGACGCACGCGGCCACCCCGTGGCTGGGTGCCGTCGCCGACTTCCTGCACCTCAGCGGCGTCAGCGCGTGGCTCGGCGGGCTACTGGTGCTGTGCATCGGCCTGCTGCCGCGGCGCGACCTGCGCCAGCTCGCGGCGGTCGTGCCGTCGTACTCCAAGGTCGCCATGATCGCCGTCGGGGCCATCGTCGCCTCCGGGCTGGTGATGCTCTACGAGCTGGCGACCCCGATCGAGCACTTCTGGTCGACGCACTACGCCCACGTGCTGCTGGTCAAGCTCGCGCTGTTCGCCGCCGTGATGGCGGCGGCGATGGGCAGCAAGCGCTGGGTCGACCGCTCCCTGGACCGGGCGGTCGCCGCCGGCAGCACCGCATCGGCACGCTCCTTCGCCACCTCGGTGGCCGTCGAGGCCGTGCTCGCGATCGGCGTCCTGTCGGCCGCGAGCGTGCTCGTGACCTCGAGCCCGGGTGTCTGAGGCACCCCCCACGATCCGCTCGGCAACGGGGCCGGGCACCTCCGCACCACCCATGCACCAATGCAGCACGGAAAGGCTCCCACCATGAGACCAGACCAGCCCCAGCCCCGGATGCCGTCGGCAGGGAAGTGGCGCCTGACGGTGGCACTCGTGGCCGCCGGAGCGGCCGCGGTCTTCTCGCTCAGCCAGATCGGCTCGGCGAGTCAGGCACAGACATCGGCCCACCTGGCGATGACCAAGACCTCGACGAGCACCGCGCGGTCGGCCACCGGTCGCGCCGTCGTGAGGTCGGCGTCGTCGGCCCGGCCCGCGAGCTCCAAGGCGCCCGCCAGCGCGTTGACCATCAAGATCCAGAACTACGCGTTCTCCGTGCCGGCCGCCAAGGTCAAGGTCGGCCAGACGGTCACGTGGATCAACATGGACACCGCACCGCACACCGTCACGGTGAGCTCGGGGCCGGTGAAGTTCACCTCCCCGAACCTGCAGAAGGGCGACACCTTCAGCTACACCTTCACCAAGGCGGGGACCTACTCCTACTACTGCGCCGTCCACCCGGACATGAAGGCGACGGTCACCGTCACGGGCACCAGCACCGGCGGCACCGGTGGCACCGGTGGCACCGGGGGCACCGGCGGGACCGGTGGCACGGGTGGCACGGGTGGCATGGGCGGCATGGGCGGGGGCAGCACCGACTGCACCGGTGCCCGGGTCGCCCTGGACACCTTCCTGCAGCACGTGTACTCCGGCCACCTCGAGGAGAGCCTCGGCCAGCAGGCCGGGGACATCTCGAACGTGGACCAGTACGCCAAGACCCACACGGTCCTGGTGGAGAACCTGCTCAAGCCCCTGGTCGGGGGCGGTGAGGACACGCTGAACACGTTCCTCCAGCACGTCTACGCCGGCCACCTCGACGAGGGACTCGGCCAGCAGGCCGGGGACATCCTCAACCTCGACCAGTACGTCAAGACCCACACCGTCCTGATCGAGAACATGGTCGCTCCGCTCGTCGGAAGCGAGAGCTGCTGACCGGTCCGACCTGCCCGACCTGCCCGGCCCGGCCGACGATCCGTCGGCCGGGCCGGGCACCCGTCCCTCCCACGTCGAAGGGGTCCGCATGTCCCACCCGTCTCCCGCACGCACCCCGGCCGCCCGCACCCGCGCGGCCGTGCTGGTCGCCACCGTCCTCACCGCGCTGCTCGGCGCCCTCGCCCTCGGCGCGAGCCCGGCGCATGCGGCGCAGCACACCATCACCATCAAGCAGTACGCCTTCCAGCCCGGCTCGATGAGCATCCGTCAGGGCGACACGATCACCTGGACCAACCAGGACAGCGTCGGCCACGACGTCGAGGTCACCAACGGCCCGGCGAGCTTCCACTCGCCGATGCTCTCGCAGGGCCAGAGCTGGAGCTTCACCTTCAGCGCCCCGGGGACCTACTCCTACATCTGCAGCGTGCACCCCGACATGCGCGCGACGGTGACGGTGGCCGCCGCCCCGGCCCCGCCCGCCGCGCAGCCGGCAGCGCAGCCACCGGCGCAGCACCAGTCCGCGGCCGGTACGACGACGACCACCCACTCCGGCCGCTCCGCCCCCAGGCACGCCGCCCGGGGCGGCACGAAGCCGGCGAAGCAGCCCGCGGCAGCGCCGACCGCCGCGCCGGCCCCGTCCGTGGTCACACCGGGGACCGACGCCGCCCTGGACCCGTTGCTGCTCGTCGCCGGGCTCGCGGTCGCGGTGGTGGTGTTCTGCCTGCTGCTGCTGACCTCGCGCCCCGAGCGGCCGCTGCTCGCTCCCGCCGACCCGGCGCCCGCTCCCGGGGGCGACCACCGGGCCGACGCCGCCGATCACGACACCGCCGTCGACCTGCCGGCGGTCGACAAGGTGCCGGTCTCGTAGGCGCGTCGATGACTCGTGCCTGCCCCCGGTCTTTGGGGGGTTAACCCCCCTGACGTCGTACGACGGCGACGGGAGAGTGGACGTGCCGGAGCTACCCGGCACCCGACACTTCCTGGGGGACACCGTGAAGACCCATGCCCGTCTCGCCGCTGCGTTCTCGGTCGCCGCGCTGGTCTCTGCCGCCGCCGCAGGGTGCGGCTCCCAGGACGACACCAGCAACGCCACCGATCCCGCGTCAGTGGCGTCGTCGACGCCGACGCTGAGCGCCCAGCAGACCGCCGCGTGCGCGGCTCTGCTCAAGGTGCCGGTCCTCATCCCGCAGATGGGCCACGGCGACGGCCCGCCGAGCCCGAAGGTGCTGGCCAAGGTCGAGACCGCGATGAAGACGATCGCGGGCGGCACGACCGGCCGGGCCCGGGCCGCGGCGACGTCGGTCGCCAGCACGATCGACGAGGCGACGTCGACGAAGAACTTCAAGCTGCTCGAGGCCGACGACTTCCAGGCGAGCCTGCTCGCCCCGGGCGTGGCGGGCGTGACGACCTGCGGCTTCCCGGAGACCGACGCGCGGATCGTCGAGATGGCGCCCATGAAGAAGGGCGACACCCCGATGTTCCACTACCGGGGCGTGCCCGCGACGATGACGGCCGGCACCCACAGCATCAAGATCACCAGTCAGTCCGGCAACTTCCACGAGATGACGTTCGTCCGGGTCAAGGACGCCACCACCAGGCCGAAGGACCTCCTCGACCTGCCGGACAAGCAGTTCGCGAAGGTGGCGGCCGGGGCGCCGTTCCTCACGCTGGTCGCGCCGAAGGGGACGTCGTACCTCAACGTGGACCTCAAGCCGGGTCGCTACATCGTGTTCTGCCACGTGCCGCTGATGGACAAGAAGGGCAACCTGATCATGGGCTCGCGCGGCCCGATCTGGCACTTCGACCTCGGCATGGCCACCGCGCTGACCGTCAGCTGATCCGCCGGAACCAGCGGTGGAACCAGGGATCTCGCGTCGCCGGCTGTTGAGCACGGCCGGCGGCGCGGCCATGGTCGCGGTGCTTCCGGTGCTCGACGGGTGTGGGGCCCGCCGCGCACCGGAAGCCGTGCCGGCGGCCGGCCCGCTCACCGGCCGGCAGGAGTTCGCGCAGACCGGGTTCCTGCTCAACAGCCAGCTCACCCTGCCGCCCCGGTTCACCCGCCCGCTGCCGCCGGCGAGCCCGCTCCCGCCGGTCCGCAGCGACGCCACCACCGACTTCTACGAGCTGGTCGCCAAGCCCGGCGAGGCGGAGATCATCGCCGGCCTCACCACCCCGATCTGGGGGTACGACGGCGGGTTCCCCGGCCCTCTCTTCGAGTCGCACCGCGGCCGGCGCATGAGCGTGCGGCTCACCAACGAGCTGCCGGTGCCGGTCGTGCGCCACCTGCACGGCGGGCTGACGCCGTCGCCGTCGGACGGCTACCCGCTGGACCTGGTCCTGCCGCGCGGCGGCTGGACCCACCCGATCCACCCCGGGGGCCGGATCCACCACGGCGTCCAGGAGCAGGTGTACCCGCTCCCGCAGCGCGCCTCGATGCTCTGGTACCACGACCACCGGATGGACTTCACCGCCCCGCAGGTGTGGAAGGGCCTGGTCGGGATGCACCTGCACCGCGACGACGAGGAGGCCGCGCTCGGCCTGCCCGACGGCGACCACGAGATCCCGCTGATCCTCACCGACCGCTCCTTCGGCCCCTCGGGCGAGCTGCTGTACCCGGCGATGGATCCCACGCTGACGCGGCGGATGGGGGTGCTGCCGAAGTGGGGCAACGGGGTGCTCGGCGACGTCGCCCTCGTCAACGGCATGCACGCCCCCTACGTCGAGGTACGCCGCGGCACCTACCGCCTCCGCATCGCCAACGCCAGCAACGCACGTCGCTACCACCTGACCCTCGATCCGCTGCCCGGGGCGGGGGAGCCGTTCGTCCAGATCGGCACCGACGGCGGCCTGATGGCGGCGCCGATGGTGATCCGCAGCTTCCTGATGAGCCCGGCGGAGCGGGTCGACGTGGTCGTCGACTTCTCCCGCTACGCGGTGGGGGACCGGGTGGTCCTCACCAACGAGCTGGCCTCCGAGCACACGACCCAGCTGCTGCAGTTCCGGGTCGTGGCCGACGACGACCGTCCGGCGTGGCAGCCGCCGGAGCGGTTGGGCGACGTACCGTCCATCGACGCCGGCGCGGCCGTGCGCACGCGGCGGTTCACCTTCTCCCGGGTGCCGATGCACGGCGGTGCGATGTTCCTGATCGCCGGCGAGATGTTCGCCGCCGACGTGGTCGCGGCGGCGCCGCGGCAGGGGGACGTCGAGATCTGGGAGCTGCGCTCGGACCTCGAGCACCCGGTGCACCTGCACAACACACACTTCCGGGTCCTGGGTGACGACGGCCCGGCCGCGCTCAAGGACGTGGTGCCGCTCACTCCGAACGACACCGTCCGGATCGTGGTGCGCTTCGCCAGCTTCCGCGGTCGCTACCTGTTCCACTGTCACAACCTCGAGCACGAGGACATGGGGATGATGGCGACCTACCTGATCCGCTGAGCCGCCGGTCAGGGGTGGGTGAACACGCAGAACGTGTGGCCGGCCGGGTCGGCGTACACCCGCAGCGGCTCCTCGGCATCCTCGGTGCGGTCCAGGCGCACCACCGCACCGAGGGCGAGCAGACGCTCGTGCTGCTCCTCCATCTCCTCGCGCGTCGCCGCCAGGAAGTCCAGGTGCGCCTGCTGCGGCACCTCGCCCGACGGCCAGGTCGTGGCACGCAGCTCCGGCACCTGCTGGAACGAGATCCGGACGCCCTCGGGCCCGATGATGCTCAGCCAGTCGTCGAAGTCGGCGGGGTCGTAGCCGGCGGGGTAGTCCCACCCCGTCAGGGCGCGGTAGAACTCGGCCAGCTCGTGCACGTCGAGGCAGTCGAGGACGACGGATCTCAAGGTCGGGTGGGAGGCCATGTCCCGACCCTGCCACCCACCACCGACAGCGCGCCTGCCTCAGGAAATCGGGCGCGGCCGTGCCGGTCCCGGTGGAACACTGTCGGCCGTGGGTCATGTCGAGGTCGCCGGGGTGCGCTACGAGCTGCCCGACGGCCGGGTGCTGCTCGACGACGTGTCGTTCCGCATCGGCGAGGGCGCCAAGGTGGCCCTGGTGGGCGCGAACGGCGCCGGCAAGACCACGTTGATGCGGATGATCACCGGCCAGCTGCAGCCGCACGCCGGCGCGATCACCCGCTCCGGGGGCCTCGGGGTCATGCACCAGAGCGTCGGTCGCGGCGTCGCCGGCATCGGCGACCCGACCGTCCAGGACCTGCTGCTCAGCGTGGCCCCGGCCCGGGTGCAGGCGGCGGCGCGCGAGGTCGACCGGTGCGAGCTCGCGCTGATGGAGGCCGATGACGAGCGGCTGCAGATGGACTACGCGCACGCGCTGGGGGAGTACGCCGACGCGGGCGGCTACGACATCGAGGTCACGTGGGACGTGGTCACCATGGCCGCCCTGTCGATCCCCTACGACCGTGCCCGGCACCGCAGCCTGTCGACGCTCAGCGGAGGCGAGCAGAAGCGGCTGGTGCTGGAGTACCTGCTGCGCGGGCCGGACGACGTGCTCCTCCTCGACGAGCCGGACAACTTCCTCGACGTGCCGTCCAAGATCTGGCTCGAGGGCCGGATCACCGAGAGCGCGAAGACGATCATGGTGATCAGCCACGACCGCGAGCTGCTCCGCAACACCGCGACCCGCGTGGTGACCGTCGAGCTGGGTGCCGCCGGCAACCTGGTGTGGACCCACCCGGGTGGCTATGCGTCGTACCACCAGGCGCGCACCGACCGCTTCGCGCGCTTCGAGGAGCTGCGCAAGCGGTGGGACGAGGAGCACGCGAAGCTGCGCGAGCAGATGCTGATGTACAAGCAGAAGGCGGCGTACAACAGCGACATGTCCAGCCGCTACCACGCGGCCGAGACCCGCCTGCGCAGGTTCGAGGAGGCCGGGCCGCCGACCGAGCAGCCGCGTCAGCAGAACGTCGTGATGCGGCTGCGCGGCGGACGCACCGGCAAGCGCGCGGTCATCTGTGAGGACCTCGAGCTGACCGGCCTGATGCGGCCCTTCGACCTCGAGGTCTGGTACGGCGAGCGCGTGGCCGTCCTCGGCTCCAACGGCTCGGGCAAGAGCCACTTCCTGCGGCTGCTGGCCGGCGAGCCGGTCGCCCACACCGGCGTCGCGCGCCTCGGCGCCCGGGTCCACCCCGGCTACTTCGTGCAGACCCACGACCACCCCGAGCTGCGTGGCCGCACGCTGCTCGAGATCCTGCACCGCGGCGACGACCACCGCGAGGGCATGGGGCGCGAGGAGGCCAGCCGGGTCCTGGACCGCTACGAGCTCGCCATCGCGGCCGAACAGACCTTCGAGGCCCTCTCCGGCGGGCAGCAGGCGCGCTTCCAGATCCTGCTGCTCGAGCTCTCCGGCGCGACCCTGCTGCTCCTCGACGAGCCGACCGACAACCTCGACGTGCAGAGCGCCGAGGCCTTGGAGGCCGGCCTGGCGGCCTTCGACGGCACGGTCATCGCGGTGACCCACGACCGCTGGTTCGCGCGCGGCTTCGACCGCTTCCTGGTGTACGGCGCCGACGGCACCGTCTACGAGTCCGACGAGCCGGTCTGGGACGAGCGCCGGGTGGTCCGGGGGCGCTGAGCGCTACCGTGGAGCGGGTGGACGACAGCACGCTGGCCCGGTTCCTCGCCCCCGACGGGAGCCTGCGCACGCTGCCGTCCAAGCACTCCAAGCTGCTGGTCGTCCTGGACCACGTGGTGCAGTCCTTCGACCTCGGCGTGGTCTACCCCGAGGCCGAGGTCAACGAGATCCTGCGCCGCTTCCATCCCGATGTGGCCGCGCTGCGTCGGTACCTGGTCGACGACCGGTTCCTCACCCGGCGCGAGGGCCATTACTGGCGGTCGGGCGGGACGGTCGACCTCGACACGGTGTGAGTCGGGTGGGACGGGGGAGCCGCGTGTCGGATTCGAACCGACGGCTTTCGCATTACAAGGGCGACACTCTGGCCAACTGAGTTAACGCGGCGCGTGCCTGTCAGGGCACACGCACATCGTAGTCAGCGGGAGATCGTCGGCGTTCACGCCCCGTTTGGTGCTGCGGTACGTCGATGGGCGACCATGGTGCGAGCCACACACCGCCGACTCGGAAGGCCCCCACCCGTGTCCGTCGCCAAGACCTACAGCCGCCGCATGTTCCTCACCTACCAGGAGCTCATCGACGGGAGCGGGCGTGATCTCGACGCCGCCGTCGACCGCTACGCCGCGGCCAACCGCAACGTGAACCTGGAGCAGCGGATCACCTTCGCGCAGTGGTTCGCGGAGACCGCGCCGCGGGGGACACGCGCCAAGTAGGGCGGGGCGGCCAGCTCAGGGCTGCTCGAACAGGCTCGGGAAAGTGAGCGCCCGCCACGGGCGCCGTCCCCCGACGACCTGGAGTCCGTGCCGCGCGGCGGCGAGGTTGCCGTAGCGGCCGTAGAGCGACAGCAGCAGCGTGCTGGCCGGCGCCTTGATCACGGCGTGCGGCCGGTCGCCCTCGGCTCGCGGCCGGCTGATCGCCGTGCGGTCGACGACGTGGGTGACCCACGGCCGGGCGCCCGGGAGCCGCATCTCGATCAGCACGTCCTTGCCGGCGGCGCGCTCCTGGTCGACGTACCCCGGGATGATCTGCTGGACGCCGGCGAGGACCAGCAGCGCGTCGCGCTCGGGGAGCGTCCACGGCGCCTTCACCGCTCGCGCGATGTCGTAGCCGTGGATGCGGAGCTCGCCGATCCAGTTCGTCGCACCGGACGTTGCGTCGATGAACTCGCCGCCGTGGAACGGGAAGATCCGGCCCTTCCCGACGGCGCCGCGGAGGAAGTGGCTGATCTCGCCGGCGCAGTCCTCGAGGCGGGTGAGGATCTCCGCGTACGGCACGTCGGCGAGGGCAGCGACCTCGGCGTCGTTGATGCTGTCCAGGTCACGCGGGCCCTCCGCCCGCCGGTAGGTGCCGGTGGCCGCGACGCTCGTGTACCGCTGCGCGACGGTGTACACGTGCGCCACGACGTCGCGCACCGACCAGTGCTCGCCCACCCGGGCGGTCGGATCGCTCGACCTCGCGAGCGCGACGAAGTCCTGCCGGGCACGGTTGATCGCCGCCTCGAGCTCGTCGATGTCGGTGTCGGTCATCAGGATCGCGTCGGTGCTCACGGCTGGTCCCCCTCGATTCAACTACTCCATGTTGGAGTAAAGGTACTGCTCCAACATGGAGTACTGTCAAGGAGTGGTTCGGACAAGTTCTTCGTCGTACGCCGTTCTCGGGCTCCTCGCGCTCCGGGACTGGACCGCCTATGAGCTGGTGCAGCAGACCCAGCGCAGCATGCGGCTGTTCTGGCCGCGCTCGGAGGCGCACGTCTATGCCGAGCTGAAGCGGCTCGTCGCCGCCGGGTGGGCCGATGCCGCGGAGGAGCCAGCCGGCAAGCGCAGCCGCACCCGCTACGCGATCACGCCGGAGGGGCGCGATGCGCTCGAGGACTGGCTCGGGACGACGCCGGCCGCGCCTGTGTTCGAGATGGAGGCGGTGCTGCGCCTCTTCTTCGCCGACCAGGGCACGCCGGAGCAGGTGGTCGCCTCGCTCGCCGTGCTGCGCAAGCAGGTCGGTGCCTGGGAGGTCCTCGGGCCCGCCCTCATGCGTCCGTACGTCGAGGGGGAGGGCCCGTTCCCGGAGCGGCTGCACCTGCTGCTGCCGCTCGTCGAGCTCTACCGCGACCTCTTCCGCCTGCTCGGTCGCTGGGCGGAGTCCACCGCGGAGCGTGTGGCCGATTGGGAGGCGACCGGTCCGCGGCCGCCGTCGGACGCGGACATCGCCGAGATCCGGCGCTACATCGCCGAGGCGCATCCCGAATACGAAACCCTTTCGTTCGGAAACTAGAACGCGTTACAGTTAGCGCGCAGTTCCGGCAGCGAGAGGGAATCGAGACATGGCCAAGCGCCCGTCGTACAGCAACGAGGCCGACTACGTGGTGGTCGGCTCCGGCAGCTCCGGAGGCATCATCGCCGCCCGGCTCGCGGAGTCCGGGGCGAGCGTGATCCTGCTCGAGGCCGGCAAGTCCGACGACAAGGGCATGCACGGCTACTTCACCAAGAAGCCCGGCATGATCGGCCCGATGCACTCCGAGCCCAAGCTCGAGAGGCTCTTCGACTGGGGCTACCGCTCGGTGCCGCAGCCGGGCCTGGACGGTCGCCGCATGCCGGCGCCGCGCGGCAAGGTGATGGGCGGGTCGAGCTCGGTCAACGGCATGGTCTACGTGCGCGGCAACCGCGCCAACTACGACTCCTGGGCCGCCGAGGGCAACACCGGCTGGTCGGCCGACGAGGTCAACGCCGCGTTCAAGCGCTACGAGGACTTCGAGGACGGCGAGAACGACTACCGCGGCGCGGGCGGGCCGATCAAGATCACCCGCAACAAGACGCCGCAGGACGCCACGCTGCAGTTCATCCAGGCCACCGCCGACACCCTCGGCGTGAAGATCCTCGATGACTACAACGCTGCGGAGCAGGAGGGCATCTCCCGCATGCAGCAGAACATCAAGGACGGCCTGCGCTACTCCTCGACCCGCGGCCACATCCACCAGCGCAAGCCGCAGGGCCTCGAGGTCCAGACCGAGGTCCTCGCCACGAAGATCGTCATCGAGAACGGCCGCGCCACCGGTGTCCAGGTGCTCGACCAGGGCAAGCACGGCGGCACCCGCCGCGTCGTACGCGCGGGCAGGGAGGTCATCGTCTCCGGTGGCTTCGTCAACAGCCCCCAGCTGCTCATGCTCTCCGGCATCGGCCATGCCGACCACCTGGCCGCCCTCGGCATCGACGTCGTCGCGGACCTGCCTGTCGGCGACAACCTGCACGACCACCTGTTCCACCCGCTGAGCTTCCACGTCCCGTCGGTGCAGTACCGCGGCAACCCGTGGACCTTCTTCAAGGGCATGGCGCGCGACCTCACGGTCGGCGGGTCGTTCCTCGACAACTCGGTCTTCGAGTCGGTCGGCTTCGTGCGCAGCTCGCTGGCCACCAACATCCCCGACATCCAGCTGCACATGCTGCCGTGGGCCTACCCGAGCCCGAACCAGGACGAGCCGATCCGGCACATCCCGGACCCCCGGCCCGCGCTCACGATCTTCTCCACCCTGATCTATCCCAAGAGCCGGGGGACGCTGCGCCTCGCGTCGGCCGACCCGACGGCCGCGCCGCTCATCGACTACGGCTACTTCACCGAGCCCGACGACGTCGAGGTGCTCGCCCAGGGCACCGAGATGATCCGCGAGATCATGGCCGGCGCCGCGTTCGGCGGGGGAGTCAAGGCCGAGATCCACCCGGGCCCGTCGATCCCCAACGGTGCCGAGCTCCGCACGGCACTCAGGAACCGCTCCACCTCGGTCTACCACGGCGTCGGCACCTGCCGGATGGGCGTGGACGACCGCGCGGTGGTCGGCCCGGACCTGAAGGTCCGCGGCATCGAGGGGCTGCGCGTCGCCGACGCCTCGATCATGCCGTCGATCACCGGCGGCAACACCAACGCTCCGTGCTACATGATCGGCGAGCGGGCCGTCGACTTCATCCTGGGTCGGGCATGAGTACGCCGCGCCCCGCATCGATCACCGACGAGCTCCTCGAGCGCCTGGTCTCCCGCGTCCCCGGCCGGACCGGCGCGACGTGGAAGCTCACCGAGGTCTACTCCGGCGACGTACTCGTCGAGCTGCCGCAGTCCACGCCCGAGGACATCGAGGAGGCCTTCGCGCGCGCCCGCAAGGCGCAGGAGCTGTGGGCGCAGTGGCCGGTCAAGCGGCGGCTCGAGGTCTTCGACCGCGCGCACGCGCTGCTTGTCGACAACGCGCACACGACCGCCGACCTGATCCAGGCCGAGAGCGGCAAGAACCGGCGGATGGCGATCGAGGAGACCTGCGACCCGCCGATGATCATCAGCCACTACCTCAAGCGTGCGCCGAAGCTGCTCGCCCCGAAGAAGCACGGCGGGCCGGTCCCGATCGTGTCCTCCTCGACCGAGGTCCGCGTGCCCAAGGGCGTCGTCGGCATCATCGCGCCGTGGAACTTCCCGTTCGCCACGGGCCTCTCCGACGCGATCCCCGCGCTGATGGCCGGGAACGCCGTCGTGGTGAAGCCGGACAACAAGACCGCGCTCTCGCCGCTCTACGGCATCTCCCTGCTGGAGGAGGCGGGCCTGCCGAAGGACCTGTTCCAGGTCGTCTGCGGCGAGGGACCGGACGTCGGCCCGACGCTGATCGACAGCGCGGACTACGTCATGTTCACCGGCTCCACCGCGACCGGTCGCGTGATCGGCGAGCGCGCCGGGAAGAACCTGATCGGCTGCTGCCTCGAGCTCGGCGGCAAGAACCCGATGATCGTCCTCGACGACGTCGACAAGGCCGAGTGGGTGGAGTCGGCGACGTTCGGCGTCTTCGGCAACACCGGCCAGATCTGCATGCACATCGAGCGGATCTACCTGCCCGAGAGCCGGTACGACGAGCTCCGCGACGCCCTCGTCGAGCGCGCGGCCAACCTGCGGATCGGTGCGGCGTACGACTTCGGCCCGGAGATCGGCTCGCTGGTCTCCCCGGACCACATGGAGCGCGTCGCCTCGCACGTGGCCGACGCGGTCGCCAAGGGCGCCAGGGTCCTGACCGGTGGCCGGGCGCGGCCGGACCTCGGCCCGGCGTTCTTCGAGCCGACCGTGCTCGAGGGCGTCACCAAGGACATGCTCGCCGGGTCGACCGAGACCTTCGGCCCGGTCGTCGGCCTGTACCCGTACCGCACGGTCGACGAGGCGGTGAAGCTCGCCAACGACACCGACTACGGCCTCAACGCCTCGGTCTGGAGCGGCTCGATCTCGCGGGCCGAGGAGGTCGCGGCGCGGATCGAGTCCGGCAACGTCAACATCAACGACGCGCTCGCCACGGCGTACGCCTCCAAGGCCTCGCCCTCCGGCGGCGTCAAGAAGTCCGGCGTCGGGGCCCGTCACGGCGACCAGGGCCTGCTCAAGTACACCGACGCCAAGAACGTCGCGGTCCTCAAGAAGCAGGTCCTCGGCGCCCGCCCCGGCCAGGACTACGACGCCTACGTCAAGCAGATGCTGTCCGGCCTGAAGATGATGAAGCGGCTCCACATCCGCTGACCCGCCGTCGTACCTGACGAACGCGTTGGGTCCGGACTGACAACCCACGCGTTCGTCAGGGAGAACGGTCGATCAGGCCTCGATGGCCTCGGGCTTCTCGGACGGGGCGACGCCGGCGATCCGGATCTTGCGCGGCTTCGCCTTCTCCGCGACCGGGACGGCCAGTCGGAGCACGCCGGCCTCGTACGCCGCCTCGATGTGCTCCAGGTCCAGGTTGTCGCCCAGCACCAGCTGGCGGCTGAACTGGCCGTGGACGCGCTCGGAGGCGAGGCGCTGCCAGTCGCCGTTGCCGGCGACGCGCTCGGCCCGCACGGTCAGCACGTTGCGCTCGACGTCGATGTCGATGCTCTCGGGCGCCACGCCGGGCAGGTCGAACTCGATGAGGAACTTGTCGCCCTGGCGCCAGGCGTCCATCGGCATGACGGCCGGGCGGTTGGTGGTGCCGTTGCCGAGCAGCTGGCTCGTCAGCCGGTCGAAGTCACGGAACGGGTCGGTGGTGCGCAGCAACATGGTGCTTCCTCCTTCGCATGTGGGTTGCTTGTCGAGGGGAGATCGATGCGTGAACGATCTGTATTGATCGTTATAGATCATCTGATCCCGTCGTTCAAGCTACGATCGTGCTCAGGATGAGCAGGATGCTCAGGAGGTGAGCCGGATGTCGGAGCGTGCGCGGGGCGTGTTCGCGATCTCGGTCGCGGCCGAGCTGGTCCAGATGGAGGTCCAGAACCTCCGGGTCTATGAGCGGCGCGGCCTGCTCACGCCCGACCGGTCCGCGGGCGGCACGCGCCTCTACAGCCGCGCCGACATCGACACGCTGCACCGCATCCGCGAGCTGCTGGCCGACGGGCTGAACCTGGCCGGGATCCGGCGGGTCCTCGAGCTCGAGGCCGAGCTGGCGCGGGCGCGCGCGGACCTGGCACGCCTGCGCTCGCGTCGGTCCTGAGGCCGCGCGGCCCAAAAATTAGGGTGCATCCCCCATGCGCCAGCCTGAGGCCTAGGACGAGGCTCGACCCAGGCTCGCGAAGGAGGAAGCGATGAGACGCTGGGTGGTAGTGGGGCTCGCGATGACGGTCATCCCGGCGGCGGGCGCGCTCTCGGCACCGGCCCGCGCTTCCGCAGGTACGCCGACGTGGCTGTTCGACTACGGCATCGCTCGTGCGGGCAGCGATCTCATCCCGGCGCTGACCAACGTGACGGCGCTCGGGCCGGGCAGCGACGGGCGCGTCCAGCTGGCCTTCCCCGACCGCGTCGACGAGCTGACAGATGCGGGGGAGCGCAGCCGGACGATGGCGGTCCCGACCCCGGTGGCGGTGTCGTCCGACGGCCACCGGGACTTCGTCGCGCTCGCGGGGGGCAACGGCATCCGGGTCTATCCCGACGACAGCGCCGTTCCCGTCACCTGGGATGCCGGGCGGACCGTCACGGCGATGGCCGTCGAGACGGCGGACCCCGCGTTCGACGAGGAGGTCGTGTGGGTGGCGGACGACCCCGACCCGGGCGCCGGCCCCTCGCCTCGGATCGCGGCCTTCGACTCCACCGGGGACCTGATCACGTCGTTCCCGTCGCGCGTCGCGCACGTCACCGGTCTCGCAGCCCTCCCGAGCGGCACGCTGCTGGCGTTGGACGGACCGGCCGGCGTGGTGCAGCGGCTGACGGCCCAGGGCATCCCGGTCGGTCGCTTCGGCAGCACCGGCGCGGGTGCCGGGCAGGTCAGCTCCCCGCTCGGCATCGCGGCGGACGCGGCGGGGACGGTGTTCATCGCCGATACGGGCAACTCCCGCGTCGACATCTTCGACGGCGCCGGCGACTACCAGGGCCAGTTCGGCGCCCATGTCGACTTCGGGACCGGAGTCGAGCAGATCTACCGCCCCGGCGAGTTCTCCGCTCCGCGCAGCGTCGTCGTGGACTGCATCGGCCGGCTGCACGTGCTCGACGTCGCACCCGTCGGTCCGCAGGGACGGGTCGCCGTCTTCGACGGCGTCGCCGCGCCGACCGGGCACTGCTTCGGGCCGGCCACGGACGGGTTCGCCGGACCGAAGGGCGGCGTCGTCGCCGTGGACCGCGCAGGTGACGTGTACGTCGCGACAGCCGACTCGATCTCGAAGTTCACCGCGTCCGGACGGCTCGTCACCTCATGGGCGTCGCCGGCGAGTGGCTCGGGTCGTTGGACCAGCGCGGCGTCGATCGCGGTCTCCCCGGCCGGGGAGGTCTACCTCGTCGACAGCGAGGCGAAGCGGGTGCTGGAGTTCCACGCGGCCGGGCGCTTCGTCCGCGGCTGGTCCGGAGGCGATGGCTACGGGCCGATCTCGATCGGGGTGCGACCCGCGGACGGACACCTGTTCGTCGTCTACCTGGACCACGCCGTCGACGAGTTCGCGGCGGACGGTCGCTTCGTGGGCCAGCTCAAGCTGGCTCCGCTGGACCGCGTGGACGTCTGGGGATGGCATCTCGGGTTCGACGGAAACACCCTCCTGGTCCCCGTCCAGCAGCAGGGACCCCCCTATCGCACCGCGGTCGAGCGCTTCGACCGCAACGACGGCTACCTGAGCCAGGTTCCCGGCCCCGGCCGGGCTGTCGAGGACGACTTCCTGTTCGGTGTCGCCCCGTATCCAGGCGGGGGCTATCTCCTCGACGCTGCGCCGAGCACAGGATCCGGGTACATCGACGGGATCGCATCGGGGCTGGTCGACGTCAGCCCGAGCGGCACGGTCGGTCGGGTCGCCGAGCCGCTGATCCCGGTGGGCACGGCGCCGAGCGGTGGGCTCGCGGTCGACTGCGCGGGACGGATCATCGGCGACAACTTCGTCACCGGCCGGGTCTTCCGGCTGCAGACGTCGGGCACGGTCTGCCGCTGGCTGCCGACCGCCACGACCGGGCCGGTCACGACCAGCACGACGAGCAGCCTCGTGATCCGCGCAACGGTGAACCCGTCTGCCCAGGTCACCAGGGTCCGCGTGCAGTACGGCGCCACGGCGGCGCACGGCCACGTGACGCCCTGGATCACCCTGCCGAGCGACAACGTCGCCCTGGTCCGGTCCGTCACCCTCGCGGGACTGGCGCACGCGCACCGTTGCCACTACCGGGTGCAGGCAATCAACGCCTCGGGCACGGTTGTCGGCCGCGACGCCACCGGCACGACCCGTTAGGCGACCTGCAGCGACCGCTTCGACAGTCCCATCCAGAAGCCGTCGATCACCTGGATGCCGGGCTCCGAGGGGTCGCTGGCGGCGCCGAGCGTGACGAACAGCGGGCTGTAGTGCTCGACCGTCGGGTGGGCGTACGGCATCCCCGGCGCCTTCGAGCGGTACGCCGCCAGGGTGTCGACGTCGCCGCGGGCCATCGCCTCGCCGGCCCAGGCGTCGAACTCCGTCGACCAGCCGGGCGCGTCGGCCTCGATCCGCCAGTCCTTGAGGAAGGGCAGGCCGTGGGTGAGGAAGCCCGAGCCGATGATCAGCACGCCCTCCTCGCGCAGCGGGCGGAGTCGCTCGCCGAGCGCCAGCAGCCGCTCCGGGTCGTGGGTGGGCAGGGACATCTGCAGCACCGGGATGTCCGCGTCGGGGTACATGATCTTCAGCGGCACCCACGCGCCGTGGTCCAGGCCGCGGGAGGTGTGCTGGTGCACCGGCTCGGTGTCGGGCATCATCGCCGCGATCCGCGCGGCCAGCGCCGTGGAGTCCGGTGTCTGGTAGGTCATCCGGTAGTACTTCTCGGCGAAGCCGCCGAAGTCGTAGACCAGGGGAGCGCCGTTCGCGGACAGCGAGACGGGCGCCGACTCCCAGTGCGCGCTGACGATGAGGATCGCCTTGGGTCGCGGCAGGTCGCCGGCCCAAGCGGCCAGCTGGCCGGACCAGATCGGGTCGTCGAGCAGCGGCGGAGCGCCATGGCCGATGTACAGCGCGGGCATCAGATCGTTCATGACCACTCCAATGGTTGAAGATTGAACTTTATTCCGGCAGGGTCCAGTCGACCGGGGCGGCGCCCTGCTCGACGAGAAGGGTGTTCACCCGGGTGAACGGCCGTGACCCGAAGAACCCGCGCGACGCCGAGAGCGGGGACGGGTGTGCGGACTCGACGTACGGGATCGGGCCGAGGTGCGCCTTGAGGCCCTGGGCGTCGCGACCCCACAGCACCGCCGCCATCGGTACGCCGGCCTCCGCACGTCGTACCAGCGCCGAGATCGCGCACGCGGTGACGTGCTCCCAGCCGCGCCCCCGGTGCGACGCGGGCGCGCCCGGCGCGACCGTCAGCACCCGGTTGAGCAGCATGACGCCCTGCTCGGTCCAGGCGGTCAGGTCGCCGTGGGCGGGCGTCGCGATGCCGACGTCGTTGGCCAGCTCGCGGTAGATGTTGGCCAGCGACCGCGGGATCGGCCGCACGGTCCGCTCCACCGCGAAGCACAGCCCGATCGGGTGCCCCGGCGTCGGGTAGGGATCCTGGCCCACGACCAGCACCCGCACCGAGGCGAGCGGCTGCCGGAAGGCGCGGAAGATGGCGTCGCCCGCGGGCAGGTAGGGCCGGCCGGCGGCGAGCTCGGCACGCAGGAACTCGCCCAGCGCGGCCACGTGCGGCTCGACGGGCGCCAGCGCCTCGGCCCAGTCCGGTGCCATCAGTCCCTTGTCGACCAGTCCGCTGAGCGCACCCATGGCCGCCAAGATACCGGCCAAAAATGCCTTGAGGCGCCCCTCTCCCTCCCAGGGGCGCCGCACAGCAGCTGGGGGCTGCCAGGCATAGCTCCGACGCGGATCTCGAGCGCCGGTCCTCCGGTGGCACTCCGTGACGGGGCCTTCCGGAGGGGCTCCCTCCGGCGGTATCGAGATCCGCGTCGGTAGTGAGAAATCTACGGTTCCCGCGGCGCCCGCGAATCGGGCGGACGTTCGGTCCCCTCTAGTCCTTTGTGACTAGAGATGCCGGGCGAGGGTCCCGGGACCTACTTGGCCAGCGACCGCGACGCGGAGGACGTGTGCCGGCGCTTGCGGTTGGTGCCGATCGCCGCCGGCTTCGCGGGCCCGGTCCCCGAGCCGGGCTCGGGGGCAGGAGCGTCGGTCGACCAGCGCGCGACCCACTCGTCCATCACCAGCCAGGTCGTACGCCGGGCGGCCCGGCCGGTCAGCATCCCCAGGTGCCCGCCGGGCACGATCTCGAAGCGCACCTCCGGAACCCCGGTCAGCAGCGGTACGACGGCGCGGACCGACCCGACCGGCGCGATGCCGTCGGTGGAGCCCGCGAACACCAGCGTCGGCACGGAGATGTCGCCGAGGGAGATGGTGCGGTCGTCGAGCTCGAACTCGCCGGTCGCGAGCTGGTTGCCCTTCGCGAAGCGGTGGTAGAGCTGCCCGAACGTGCGCCCCGGGTAGGCGATCATGTTGTCGGTGAACCGGTCGACGGCCTCGATCTGCGCGAGGAACTCCCGGTCGTCGATGTGGGTGGCGAGCGCGATCGGCTTGGTGATCAGCTTCTGCGCGGCGGAGAGCTGGAAGGCCCACTTCACCAGCGGCTTCGGCGCCCCGCCCATCCACTGGTAGCCCTTGGTGATCGGCCCGCGGCCGTTGAACCAGTTGAGCAGCGGCCGCAGCGGCGCGATCAGCGGCACCTGGGTGATGTCGACCGGCGAGCCGATGACGGTGAGCGACGCGACCGGCAGGTCGCCGGAGCGCTGGTCGGCGAGGGCGAGCATGGAGAAGATGCCGCCCAGGCTCCAGCCCATGACGTGCACGGGCCGGCCGCCTGCGTGCGCGGACACCTCGCGGATGGCGGTCGGGACGACCTCGTCGATCCAGTGCTCCATGCCGAGGCTGCGGTCCTTGAAGGACACCTCGCCGTACTCCAGGAGGTACGTCGGACGCCCCTCGCTCACGAAGTGCTCGACCAGGGAGCACCCGCGGCGCAGGTCGTAGCAGATCGCGGGGGCCGCCAGCGGCGTCACCAGGAGCACCGGGTCGCCCTGCTCCTTGACGGTGCCGACCGGGCGGTAGTGGTAGACCTCGCGCAGCCGGCCCTCGTCGATCAGGGTCCGTGGCATCGGCCGCAGGTCGGCGAGGCCGCCGTACAGGAACTTGTGGGCCACGTTGCTGGCGGCGGCGACGACCTGGTCGGGCCCGGGCGTGAGCCGGCCGACCAGGTTGGCGGGGGCCGAGGTGAGGGAGCGCACGGGCACGAGGTCCATGCGCGAAAACTA
Organism: Nocardioides ultimimeridianus; assembly: GCF_054777895.1. Lineage (NCBI taxonomy): Bacteria > Bacillati > Actinomycetota > Actinomycetes > Propionibacteriales > Nocardioidaceae > Nocardioides > Nocardioides ultimimeridianus. The sequence goes on from NZ_BAAHAB010000003.1 coordinate 128,274, forward strand.
CCCCCGCACGTCCTTGCTGTGCAGGAAGTGTCCGTCGTCCAGCTCGGTCATGAAGCTCTGCGCCCACGCCTGTACGTCGTGCTGGCGGATCTGCTTGCGCATCGCCTTCATCCGCTTGGTCAGCTCCGACCCGTCCGCGGTGTACGCCGCCAGCAGGGCCGACTTCATCCCGTCGATGTCGTAGGGGTTGACCAGCCACGCCTGCCGCAGCTCGTCAGCGGCGCCCGCGAACTCGCTGAGGACGAGTGCGCCGTCCTCCTCGATCCGGCAGGCGACGTACTCCTTGGCGACCAGGTTCATCCCGTCGCGGTAGGGCGTGACGACCATGATGTCGGCGGCGCGGTAGAAGGCGGCCATCTCCTCGCGCGGGTAGGAGGAGTGCAGGTAGCTGATGACCGGCTTGCCGATCCGGCCGAGGTCGCCGTTGAGCCGGCCGACCAGCCGGTCGATCTCGTCGCGCAGCAGCCGGTACTGCTCGACCTGCTCGCGCGACGGCACCGCGACCTGCACGAACACGGCGTCGTCGACGTCGATGGCGCCGTCGCGGATCAGCTCGCCGAAGGCGCGCAGCCGGGCGTAGATGCCCTTGGTGTAGTCGAGCCGGTCGATGCCGAGGAAGATCTTCTTCGGGTTGCCGAGCAGTTCGCGGATGGTCTTGGCGCGCTGCTCGACGATGGGGGAGTCGGCGAGCTCCTCGAACCCGGCCGCGTCGATCGAGATCGGGAAGGCGGCTGCCCGGACCGTGCGGCCGTCGGGCAGGTAGACGAGGTCGCGGTGGGTCTTGTGCCCGACCCGCTGGCGCACCAGCCGTACGAAGTTCTGGGCCGCACCCGGCAGCTGGAAGCCGACCAGGTCGGCCCCGAGCAGCCCCTCGAGGATCTGGCGGCGCCATGGCAGCTGCTGGAACAGCTCGGCCGGCGGGAAGGGGATGTGCAGGTAGAAGCCGATTCGCAGGTCCGGGCGCAGGTCGCGCAGCATCTGCGGCACCAGCTGCAGCTGGTAGTCGTGCACCCACACGGTCGCGCGCGGGTTGGCGAGCTCGGCGGCCCGCTCCGCGAAGCGGCGGTTGACCTCGACGTACTGGTGCCACCACTCGCGGTGGAACTCCGGCTTGGCGACGACGTCGTGGTAGAGCGGCCACAGGGTGCCGTTGGACATGCCCTCGTAGTGGCGCTCGATCTCCTCGGCCGTCATCGTCATCGGCACCAGGTGGAGGCCGTCGATCTCGAACGGCTCCAGGTGCTGCTCGGTGCCGCCCGGCCAGCCGATCCAGACCCCGTCGCCGGCACGCATGACGGGCTCGATGGCGGACACGAGGCCGCCCGGCGAGGCGCGCCAGGTCATCTTCCCGTCCGGTCCTTCGACCCTGTCGACGGGAAGTCGGTTGGCAACGATGACGAGGTCGTGCGCCACGTCCTTCACCCTAGCCCGACGCGTCCGGGGCCCCGACAGGACCTGCGCCCACCTGGCGGCGGAGGTCGTCGATCTGGCCCAGGATCGTGAGCGTCTGCGCGTGCGGCACCCACGGCGACTCGGTCAGCCCCTGACGCAGGCAGTCGCCGACGTGCGCGACCTCGTTGCCGTAGCCCAGGCCCACCACCGGCTCGGGCGGGTCGAACCGGGTGACCACCGGAGGCGTCCCGCGGGAGGCGAGCCGGTGGAAGGTGAAGTACGCCGGCTGGTGGAAGTCGCCCGGCACCTCGATCCACCCCTGGTCGGTGCCGATCACCGCCGTGTTCGGGGAGTACGACGTCAGGCTGGTCTTCAACTCGGCCAGCACGTCGCCCGGGTAGCGTCCGGCGACCGCCACGTCCACGTCGACCGCACCGGAGGCGTCCAGCGCCCCGGTCGCCCGCAGCTCGTCCGCCTCGCCGAGCATGACGTGCGCGAAGGTCAGCGGGTAGATCCCGATGTCGAGCAGCGCGCCGCCGCCCAGGGCCGGGTTGAGCAGCCGGTGGTCCGGGGCGACGCCGGCCGCGAAGGAGAGGTCCGCGGAGAGGTGGTGGGGCGTGCCGAAGTCGCCGGCCCGCAGTCGCGCGGCCAGGTCGCGCCAGACCGGGTGGCAGGCGCTCCACATCGCCTCCATGAGGAACCGGTCGCCCGCGGACGCGATCAGCGCGGCGGCGCTGGCGCGGTCCAGGGTGAGCGGCTTCTCGCACAGGACCGCCTTGCCGGCGGCCAGCGCGAGCGCGGCGTGCTCGGCGTGCAGGGAGTGCGGGGAGGCGACGTACACGACGTCGACGGCGGGGTCGGCGACCAGGGCCGCGTAGTCGTCGTACGCGCGCGCCTCGGGGTCGTGCTCGGCGGTGAAGGCCCGGGCCCGGGCGAGGTCGCGGGAGCCGACGGCGACCAGGCGCGCGTCCGGCACCAGCGCGAGGTCGCGGGCGAGCTTGGCGGCGATCCGGCCGGGCGCGAGGATCCCCCAGCCGATCGGAGGGGTGGCACTCGAGACGCTCACCTCGTTCACCCTAGTCGGCTCGGCGTGGGAATGACATCGGTGTGATTCGGTCGCTACAGTGGGAGGTCCAGAGCACGCGTATACCGATCCTTGGGGGACAGCACGCGATGAATGCGGAGCGGAGCACCCAGCCCGACCTCGCCGAAGGTGCCGTCGACGGCGCCCTCAGCGAGCGCGATCGGGGCATCTTGGAGTTCGAGCGCCAGTGGTGGAAGTACGCCGGCGCCAAGGAGACCGCGGTCCGCGAGCAGTTCGACATGAGCTCGACGCGCTACTACCAGGTCCTCAACGCGCTCATCGACCGTCCCGAGGCCCTCGAGGCCGACCCGCTGCTCGTCAGGCGGCTGCGCCGGCTGCGCGCCCAGCGCCAGCGCCAGCGCTCCGCCCGTCGACTCGGCTTCGAGGTGTGAGCGTGGGCTCCGTCTCTCGGTCGCACTCGCAGCGCGGTGCCGTGCTGCCCTCCCCGGTCGTCATCCTCAGCATCGTGGCGGTCGCCCTCGCGGCGCTCACCTTCGTGATCACCCGCGGCGACGGCCCGAAGGAGAAGGACATCACCCCGGTCGCGGCGTCGTCCGCCCAGACCACGGGCGCGACCTCCAGCACCCCGACCGCGACCGACACCTCCACTCCGACGGCCACCCCGACCCACAAGCCCAAGGTGATCCACCGCGGGCAGATCGGCGTCGTGGTCTTCAACGACACCTCGATCCGGGGGCTGGCCGGGTCGGTCGGCGCCAAGGTCGCTCAGGCCGGCTGGCACTTCGTCGCCGCCGACAACTGGTACGGCACGGTCGTCTCGACCACCGTCTACTACCCGAAGGGCATGAAGGCCGCCGCCCACCAGCTCGCGCTCGACCTGGGCGTTCAGCGGGTCATGCCGGCCGACATCTCGAGCAACATGAGCACCGCCAACCTGACCCTGATCCTGACCGGCCCGCTGAGCTGAGTCCTCCGGCGGTTGCCGGGTCTCACCGCCTCCATGGTGGGATAGACGCGTGGACTTCTCGTCGAACGAGGGTGAACACCGGTACGCCGCACTCGTGCGGTGTGCGTCGCGCACCCTGATCGGGCTCGACTTCGACGGCACGCTGGCCCCGATCGTGGACGACCCGGCCTCGGCCCACATCCACCCCGACGCCGGCGAGGTCCTCGTCGAGCTGGCACGCGAGGTCGCGGCCATCGCGGTCATCACCGGCCGGCCCGCGCGCCAGGCCCTGGACCTCGGCGGGCTGGAGGAGGTGGGGGACGCCCTGTCCGGGCTGGGCAAGGAGCTCTACCTGTTCGGGCAGTACGGCAACGAGCGGTGGAGCACCCACGAGCGCCGCATCGTCGGCCCGCGCCCCGCCCGTGGCCTGGCCACCTTCGAGCGCGACCTCCCGCGGGTCCTGCGCGAGGCCGGAGCGGCGGACGCCTACATCGAGGACAAGGGCCTCGGCGTCGCGGTGCACACCCGGCGGATGGCCGACCCCGGCGCGGCGTACCAGCGCATCCTGCCGGGCCTGGTCGCGCTCGCCGACCGCACCGGGCTGCACGTCGAGCCGGGCCGCAACGTCGTCGAGATCCGCTCGCCGGGCATCCACAAGGGGCAGGTCGTCGACCTGCTCGTCGACCGGCTGCAGCCCGAGGGGTTCCTGTTCGCGGGCGACGACCTCGGCGACCTGGAGGCGTTCGAGGCGCTCGACCGGCTGCCCGAGCACGGCATCACCCCGCTGCGCGTCTGCTCGGCCTCCGACGAGCAGAGCGCGCTCCTGGCGATGTCCGACGTCGTCGTGGCCGGGCCGGGCGGGGTGCTGGATCTGCTCCGCCGTTTCGCGCAGGACGCCCGCGCCGAGCGCTCCGCGCACCGTTGAGTCTCAACAAGTGGACAGCGGTCCCGGCATGCGAGATTCGGATTCGATGCCATGGCAACCACCCCGTAGTCTGAGCGTGCTCATCCAGAGGGACTGAGGGAACGGCCCGACGACGTCCCGGCAACTGCCGCGAACCTCCCGAACCACACGGTTCGGACGCGGAGCACGGTGCCAATTCCGACCAGGCGGACCAGAGGGGTCCGCCCGGGCAGATGAGAGAGAGGACCCCCATGAGCGCCGCTGTGACCGAGACCGCCACCACCTCCGGTACGCCGGAGGGCCCCCGGGGCCCCCGCGCGGGCGCCTTCGGCAACGCCACCGCCCTGTCGTGTCGGGAGTGCGGCCACCGGGTCGAGCTCGGCCCGTTCTACGCGTGTCCGGAGTGCTTCGGCCCGCTGGAGATCGCCTACGACTTCCCGGCCATCACCCGCGAGGAGATCGAGGCCGGCCCCCGCAACATCTGGCGCTATCAGGCGCTGCTGCCGGTGCCCACCGACATCACGCAGTCGCCCAACATGGAGCCCGGCTTCACCCGGCTGCTCGAGGCCCACAACCTGGGCAAGGCGATCGGCATCGAGAAGCTCTGGGTCAAGGACGACTCGACCAACCCGACCAACTCCTTCAAGGACCGCGTCGTCGCGTGCGCCCTGTCGGCCGCCAACGAGCTCGGCGCGAAGGTCTTCGCCTGCCCCTCGACCGGCAACCTGGCCAACGCGGTGGCCGCCGCGGGCGCCCGCGCCGGCATCCCGACCGTGGTGTTCATCCCGAGCAACCTCGAGCAGCCCAAGCAGGTCAACTCCGCGATCTTCACCGAGAAGCTGGTCGCGGTCGACGGCAACTACGACGACGTGAACAAGCTCGCCCAGGAGATCGCGGCCGAGGAGGAGGGCTGGGCCTTCGTCAACGTCAACGTCCGCCCCTACTACGCCGAGGGCTCCAAGACGCTCGGCTACGAGATCGCCGAGCAGCTCGGCTGGCGCCTGCCCGACCAGATCGTCATCCCGGTCGCGTCCGGCTCGCAGCTGACCAAGGTCGACAAGGCCTTCCAGGAGCTGATCAAGCTCGGCCTGGTCGAGGACAAGCCGTACCGGGTCTTCGGCGCCCAGGCGACCGGCTGCGGCCCGGTCGCGACCGCGTTCAAGGCCGGCGTCGACGCCATCCGCCCGGTCAAGCCCGACACCATCGCCAAGTCGCTCGCGATCGGCAACCCCGCCGACGGCATCTACGTCCTCGACATCACCCGCCGCACCGGCGGCGCGGTGGAGGAGGTCACCGACGACGAGATCCGCGACGGCATCGTGCTCCTCGCGCGCACCGAGGGCATCTTCACCGAGACCGCCGGCGGCACCACGGTCGCGGTCACGAAGAAGCTGGTCGAGTCCGGCCTGCTCGACCCGACGCTGGAGACGGTCGTCATCAACACCGGCCACGGCCTCAAGACGCTCGACGCGATCTCGGGTCAGGTCGGAGCGGCGGCCACCATCGCGCCGTCGTACGACGCCTTCGTGGCCGCCGGCATCGTCTGACCCACCCTCGCGGTCGTCAGGTTGAGGGCGGCCTGTAGGCCGCCCTCAACCTGACGACCCGACGAGATCCAGGGCAAGACGGGTGCTGGCCGGGTAGTCGACCTTGCTGACCGGGGTCCGCGGCACCTCGTCGACGAACAGCACGAGCTTCGGCACCTTGTAGTTGGCGATCAGCGCCCGGCAGTGGTCGCGCAGGTCCTCGGCCGAGACCGTGGTGCCGTCGCGTACCTGCACGAGCGCGGTGACCTGCTGGCCCCACCGCTCATGGGGTACGCCGACCACGACCGCGTCGAAGACGTCCCGGTGCCGCAGCAACACGGCCTCGACCTCCTCGGGGTGCACCTTCTCGCCGCCGGTGTTGATGCACACCGAGCCGCGGCCGAGCACCGTGATCGTGCCGTCGGCCTCGAGCCGGGCGGCGTCGCCGGGGATCGACCAGCGCCGGCCGTCGATCTCGCGGAAGGTCGCGGCGGTCTTCACCGGGTCCTTGTAGTAGCCGAGCGGGATCGGGCCGGAGCGCCCGAGCAGGCCCTCCTCGCCGACCGCGGCCGGCTTCAGGTCGGCGGTGAAGACGCGCACGTCGTCGCCGGCCTGGAACCTCGGCGCCCCCATCTCGCCGTCGGTGCCGTCGTCCACCCGGGACGCGGTCGCGCCCGACTCGGAGGCGCCATAGGTGTCGAGGATGAAGCGCCCGGGCAGGGCCCGGCGGATCTCGGCGCGCACGCCGTCGGACAGGGGAGCGGCCCCGTTGGAGACGGCCGCGAGGGAGGACAGGTCCCACCGCGAGGGCTCCGCCAGGATCGCCTCGGCCACCGGCCGCCCCATCGCGTCGCCCAGGAAGGTCAGCGAGTTCACGCGGGCGTGCTCGACGAGGTCGAGGACGCCGGTCGCGGAGAAGCTGGGCTCGGTGGAGAGCGCGATCGTGTAGCCGGCGACGTGCCCATTGCCGAGGATCCACTGGCTGCCGCCGTGCATCATCGGGCCGCACGCGAGCAGCGTCATCGGGCTCTCGTTGGCCGCGGCCTCAGCACCGAGCGCCTCGACCGACTCGATCGGCGCCCCGAACCGCGCCGAGTTGAGCGCCGCGCGGATGAGGTCCTCGTTGCGCCACACGACGCCCTTGGGGTTGCCGGTGGTGCCGCCGGTGTAGAGCACGTACGGGTCGTCGGCGCTCCGCTCGGCCCGGCGTCCGCCGAGCTCGCGGTCGGTCGAGGCGGCGGCCAGCGCGGCGTCGTACTCCTCACCGAGGACGAGGGTCGACCGCAGCGTCGCGGGCGCCACCTCGCGGACCGCGGCGACGTGCTCGGGTGCGACCAGCGTGGCCACGCAGTCGGCGTTGTCGTAGAGGTAGGCGAGCTCGTCGCGCAGGTACTTGTAGTTGATGTTGATCGGCACGGCCCGGGCCTTGAGGCAGCCGTAGAACGCGTCGACCCACTCGATCCGGTTCGCGGAGTGCACCGCGACGTGCTCGCCCGGCTGCACGCCGAGACCGACCAGCACCCCGGCCAGCCGGGTGGCGCGCTCGTCGATCTCGGCGTAGCTGTAGGTCCGCTCCCGCGTGACGATGCAGGCCCGGTCCGGGACGGCGTCGGCGACCGACTCGAAGACGTCGGCGAGGTTCAGGGGGCGCGCGGTGACCATGCGCCGACTGTAGTAGAACGTGTTCTCGTTCGGTGGCTGTCACACAATGGGACCGTGACCGACCACCGCTACACGCTCGCCGTCACCTGGCAGGGCAACCGAGGCTCCGGGACCAGCGGCTACCGCGACTACGCGCGCGACGTCCTGCTCCGCGCCGAGGGCAAGGCCGACCTGCTCGCCTCCGCCGACCCCGCCTTCCGCGGCGACGCCGGCCGGTGGAACCCCGAGGAGCTCCTCGTCGCCGCGCTCAGCCAGTGCCACCTGCTGTCCTACCTGCACTCCGCGGTCAACCACGGCATCGTCGTCACGGCGTACGACGACGAGCCGGTCGGCACCATGGAGCAGGTCGGCCAGGGCGGCCGGTTCACGTCGGTGGTGCTGCGGCCGCGGGTCACCGTCGCCGACGCGTCGATGGTCGAGGCGGCGCAGGCGATCCACCGCGAGGCCAGCGAGAACTGCTTCATCGCCGCGTCCGTGGGCTTCCCGGTGACCCACGAGCCGACGACCCTCGTCGCTCAGTAGCGCTTCTCCACCGAGGTCACCTTGTCGGTGCTGTCGCGGTGCGCCCTGTCGGTGCCGGCGCCGCCGTTGAGCGTGTCGACGCCGCCGGCCACCGTCTGGAAGTCGTCGTTGCCGGCGCCCCCGAGCAGCAGGTTCGGCGTCGGGCCGCCGACGAGCAGGTCCGCCCCCCTGCCGCCGGTCAGGTTCTCCACGTCGGTGCCGATCCGATCGCCCTCGCCGGCCGCCCCGTCGTCGTAGCGGCCGTTGAGGGAGAGCCGGAGCGCCGCCGACCGCAGGGCGTACGACGCCGTGTCGGTGCCCGTCCCGCCCACGAGCAGATCCGCGCCGTTCGCCGTGGTGCCCTCGGTGAAGGTGTCGTCGCCGGCATAGCCGAACTCGTCGTCGTCGCCGTTGCCGCCGTCGAGGGTGTCCTTGCCCGCGGTCTGCACGTCATTCGGGTCGTCGCCGCGCAGCAGGTCGTCGCCGTCGCCGCCGGACAGCCGGTCGGCCCCGCCCAGGCCCAGCAGGGTGTCGTCACCGCTCCCGCCGGCCAGGTTGTCGGCACCGGTGCCGCCGGTCAGGCGGTCGGGTCCGCCGCGGCCGCTGAGGGTGTCCGCACCGTCGAGGCCGAGGAGGAGGTTGGCGACGCTCGAGCCGACCAGGGTGTCGTTGCCCGCGCCGCCGATCAACGTGGTGACCCGTGATCCGATGTCGTCGCCCTCGCCGGTTGCGCCGTCGTTGGCCTCGTCGTCGGCGGTGAGCGAGACGCCCGTGGTGCGCTGGGAGTAGTCGGCCACGGTGCTGACGCCGTCGGCGGCCGTCACCACGTCGGCGCCGTCGGGGACGGAGTCCGCTGAGAACGTCGCCCCGTCGGCGTCGAGGCCGACGGTGTCGGCGCCATCGCCGGGTTGCACGCCGCACGCGCAGCTCACGGTGAAGGCGTCGGCGAAGGGCGTGCCGATCACGCCCTCCAGGTTGCTCGCGTTGACGACAACCCCGCTGCCCATGGAGAAGGAGGAGTTCGTCGTCGAGACGAATCCCTCCGCGCCCGCGGTCTGACCGCTGAGGTCCAGGGTGTCGTTGCCGCCGCCGGCGTCCCAGGACGGGCCGATCCCGGAGGCTGCCGGGATGAGGGTGTCGTCGCCGTTGCCGGTGCTCACCGAGAAGAGGTCCGCTCCGCTCACGGTGTCGTCGCCGCCGCCGGTGATCACGGTGCCGACGCTGCCGATGTCGTCGTTCTCGCCCGCGGCGCCGTCGTTCGCGACGCCGTCCAGCGACACCGAGACGTCGTCCAACATCCCCTGGTCGTCGTACTGCAGGGTGTCGCTCAGGTCGCCGTTCGTCCCCACGTCCACGGTGTCGGCTCCTGCGTGGGGGGTGAGCACGATCGAGTCGGGCCAACCGTCCGCGCCGGAGCCGGTGCCGCCGGCGTAGTCGTCGTTGCCCTGCCCGTCGTAGATCGTGTCCATACCGCTGCCGCCGGTCACCGTGTCGTTGCCGTCGCCGGCGGTGATCGTGTCGAAGGTCGCGCCGCCGTGGATCACGTCGTTGCCCGCGCCGGTGTCGATCGAGACGTCCTGGCCCTCGTCGAGCGCCGAGATGTCGACGGTGTCGGCACCGGAGCCGGTGTGGAACGACAGCGGTCCCGCGCCGCCGACCGCGAGCTCGTAGGTCATCGGATCGCCGCCGGTGTCGAAGGCACGCGCGCCGCCGGGGGAGGACCGCCACAGCCGCGATGTCGCGGAGCTCGAGGCATCGAGGGTCACGGCGTCGGCGCTCTGGGCGTTGAGGTTGATCGCGTTGATCGACGTCGCGTCGGCCGACGTGAACGGCGCGTCGAGGCGCAGCGTCCAGGTGTGCGGGTTGCTGCTCCCGATGGTCAGCAGGATCCCGGACCCGCCGGAGGCGCTCGGGATCGCGCACGTCGTGAAGTCAGGGCTGGCGACGACCTGCACGGCAGAGGAGTCGCGATAGATCGTGACGGCGTCGACCGCCGTGGTGACCTGGATGGAGAGCGTGTCGCCGACCGTCGTGCAGGTCGCCGCTGCAGCGGCGTGGGCGGGTGCGGTGAGGGCGACCGGCGCCGCCGCGAGCGCCATCGCGGAGAGGGCGACGCAGAGGCGTCGTACCGAAGTCCTGGGCATCCTTTGGACGCTAGAGCGTCGCCTCCCGGCTGTCAGCCGTTCAGGCCCACCTGTCTAGATGGCTCCATGTCCCGCGTTCGTACGGCGCTGGTGTCCGCCGGCGTCCTCTCCGCGGGGGCCGCGCTCACCGCCCACGGCACCCGCGAGCTCCTGCGCCGGCAGGCGGCCGCCGCGCGCCGGATCATCGGCAAGCCGCACGGCGAGGCCGCCCCGGACGCCGACCGCGTCTACAAGAAGAGGTACGGCGACCGCATCGAGCTGCTGGTGCTCGGCGACTCCATCGCGGCCGGCCTCGGTGCCGAGCTGCCGCGGCACACCCTGGGCGCGCGGCTCGCCCGCAAGACGGCCAAGCGGACCGGCCGGGCGGTGCGGCTGCGGACGGCGGCCTTCGTCGGCGCGGAGACGTCGATGCTCGGTGGGCAGCTGGACTCGCTGCCGGCGTCGTACCGTCCCGACCTGGCGATCGTCGTGGTCGGCGGCAACGACGTCACCCACCGGGTGCCGATCGCGGAGTCGGCGCGCGACCTCGCCGACTGCCTGGACCGGCTGTCGGCGCTCGGTGCGGGGGTCGTGGTCGGGACCTGTCCCGATCTCGGTGCGCTGCGGCCGGTGCCGCAGCCGCTGCGGGCCCTCGGCTCGCTGGCCTCGCGCCAGCTGGCGGCCGCCCAGCACGAGGTGGCCCTGGCCCACGGCGCGCGGCCGCTGTCGCTGGCCGAGCTGGTCGGGCCCGACTTCCGCGCCGCGCCGGACGAGATGTTCAGCGCGGACTTCTTCCACCCCTCCTCGTTGGGCTACAAGCGGACGGCCAAGGCGATGCTGCCGGCGGTGCTGGAGGAGCTCGGGCGCTTGCACTCGGTGGGGTCGAGTGCTAAACATGACGCTGGCACTCTCAGCATGAGAGTGCCACCACCGGACCGTCGGGATTGAGGTTCGTGGGGCCGGCGAGAAAGGGTTCGTCGCTCCTGCGCACCTGGCCGTCGCGGGCAGCCCGCCGTTCCGGGACAACCGAACTTCCCAGTGAAGGATCGCCAGGCAATGCCGAAGCTGATTGCTTTCAACGAGGAGGCCCGTCGCGGTCTCGAGCGGGGTATGAACACCCTCGCCGACGCCGTCAAGGTCACCCTCGGCCCCAAGGGCCGCAACGTCGTCCTCGAGAAGAAGTGGGGTGCCCCCACGATCACCAACGATGGTGTGTCCATCGCCAAGGAGATCGAGCTCGAGGACCCCTACGAGAAGATCGGCGCCGAGCTGGTCAAGGAGGTCGCGAAGAAGACCGACGACGTCGCCGGTGACGGTACGACGACGGCGACCGTCCTCGCCCAGGCCCTCGTCAAGGAGGGCCTGCGCAACGTGGCCGCGGGTGCCAACCCGATGGGCCTCAAGCGCGGCATCGAGGCCGCTGTGGCCGCGGTGACCGAGCAGCTGCTGTCCCAGGCCAAGGACGTCGAGACCCGCGAGCAGATCGCGGCCACCGCGACCATCTCCGCCGGTGGCGACACCACCGTCGGCGACGCCATCGCCGAGGCGATGGACAAGGTCGGCAAGGAGGGCGTCATCACGGTCGAGGAGTCGAACACGTTCGGCATCGACCTGGAGCTCACCGAGGGCATGCGGTTCGACAAGGGCTACATCTCGGCGTACTTCGTGACCGACCCGGAGCGCATGGAGACCGTGCTCGAGGACCCCTACGTCCTCATCGCCAACTCCAAGGTCAGCAACGTCAAGGACCTGCTGCCCCTGCTCGAGAAGGTCATGCAGTCCGGCAAGCCGCTGGTCATCATCGCCGAGGACGTCGACGGCGAGGCGCTGTCGACCCTGGTCGTCAACAAGATCCGTGGCACCTTCAAGTCCGTCGCCGTCAAGGCGCCGGGCTTCGGTGACCGCCGCAAGGCCATGCTGCAGGACATCGCGATCCTGACCGGTGGCCAGGTCATCTCCGAGGAGGTCGGCCTCAAGCTGGAGACCGCCGGTCTCGAGCTGCTCGGCCAGGCCCGCAAGGTCGTCATCACCAAGGACGAGACCACCATCGTCGAGGGTGCGGGCGACGCCGGCCAGATCGAGGGCCGGGTCAACCAGATCCGCGCCGAGATCGAGAAGTCGGACTCCGACTACGACCGCGAGAAGCTCCAGGAGCGCCTCGCCAAGCTGGCCGGCGGCGTGGCCGTCATCAAGGTCGGCGCGGCCACCGAGGTCGAGCTCAAGGAGCGCAAGCACCGCATCGAGGACGCCGTGCGCAACGCGAAGGCGGCCGTCGAGGAGGGCATCCTCCCCGGTGGCGGTGTCGCGCTGGTCCAGGCCGGCGCGGTCGCGTTCGACAAGCTCGAGCTCGAGGGTGACGAGGCCACCGGTGCGAACATCGTCAAGGTCGCGCTCACGGCTCCGCTCAAGCAGATCGCGATCAACGCGGGCCTCGAGGGCGGCGTCGTGGCGGAGAAGGTCGCGAACCTTCCCGCCGGCCAGGGCCTGAACGCGGCCACCGGTGAGTACGTCGACATGCTGGGCAACGGCATCATCGACCCCGCCAAGGTGACCCGCTCGGCGCTGCAGAACGCCGCGTCGATCGCCGCGCTGTTCCTCACCACCGAGGCCGTCGTGGCCGACAAGCCGGAGAAGGCCGCGGCCGCTCCGGGTGGCGGCGACATGGGCGGCATGGGCGGCATGGACTTCTGAGTCCATCCCCGACGCAACACCCACAGGGCCCTCGCTTCGGCGGGGGCCCTGTGGCGTTCCCACAACCCGGCGTCGCGATCCCTGGGCCCCGCACCCAACCCGCGACCAACGCCCCGCCCCTAGCCTGAGAGCCATGGACCCCCGTGTCTCCGATCTGGCGCGCCGTCTGGGCGAGACGGGCTACCTCGCGGACGACGACCTGGCGACGGTGCTGTTCCTGGCCCTCGAGATGCGGCGCCCGCTGCTGCTCGAGGGCGAGCCCGGGACCGGCAAGACCGCGCTGGCCGAGGCGGTGGCGGTCGCGATGGACCGCCCGCTGGTGCGGATGCAGTGCTACGAGGGCATCGACGCCACCCAGGCCCTCTACGACTGGGACTTCCCGCGCCAGATCCTGCACCTGCGCGCGCTCGAGGCCCTCGGTGCCGGCGGTGCGGACGTCGCCGAGGCCGAGAAGAGCCTGTACGACGAGCGCTTCCTACTCGCCCGCCCGGTGCTGACCGCGCTGCAGCGCGGGCCGAGCGTGCTGCTGGTCGACGAGGTCGACCGCGCCGACGACGAGTTCGAGGCGTTCCTGCTCGAGGTGCTGTCGACGTACCAGGTGACGATCCCGGAGCTGGGCACGATCGCGGCGACGACGCCGCCGGTCGTGGTGCTCACCTCCAACCGGACCCGCGAGCTGCACGACGCGCTGAAGCGCCGCTGCCTCTACCACTGGATCGACCACCCCGGCCTCGAGCGCGAGGTCGAGATCCTGCGGTCCCGGGCGCCCGAGGTGAGCGCGGAGCTCGCACGGCAGGTGATCGGCGTCGTGCAGCAGCTGCGCTCCGGAGCCGACCTGCTCAAGCCGCCGGGGGTCGCCGAGACCCTGGACTGGGCGCGCGCCCTGCACCACCTCGGCACCACCGAGCTCGACGTGGCGACCGCCGCGCGGACCCTCGGCGCGCTGGTCAAGCACCGCGACGACGCCGACCGGGTGCGAGCCGCCCTCGACCGGATGCTCACGCCATGACCGTGACCGAGGTCCGCGGCGGCGACGAGATCCTGGTCGGCTTCGCGACCGCCCTGCGCGCCGCGGGCGTGGCGGTGACGCCCGACCGCACGCAGGCGTACGTCGCCGCGGTGGCGGCCCTCGGCATCGAGGACCGCGCCGCGACCCGGGTGGCCGGGCACGCGACGCTGTGCGCCCACCCCGACGACCTCGAGCGCCACGACCGGATCTTCGAGGAGTGGTTCTCGACCGACCTCGGCGCCCTGCGCACGCGGCCCCTGGCCCGCAAGGCGACGACGCGGCTGCAGATGGTGCCCGCGGAGGAGCCGAGCGGCGCCGAGCAGGCCGACGACGGCGAGGTCGTGCGCGCGGCCGCGAGCGCCCACGAGGTCCTCCGCCACCGCGACGTCGCCTCGCTGAGCGCCGCGGAGCGCCGCGAGCTCGCCGCCCTGTTCGGCACGCTGCCGGTCGTGCTGCCCCGGCGGCCCGCCTCCCGGCGTACCCCTCACCGCCGGGGCGACGTCGACGTCTCCCGCACCCTGCGTGCCAGCCTGCGCCGGCTGGGGGAGCCGGCCCCGATCCAGCGCCGGCGCCGCGGCACCCGGGTGCGCCGGGTGGTGCTGCTGCTCGACGTCTCCGGCTCGATGCAGGCGTACGCCGATCCGCTGCTCCGCCTCGCCCACCGGATCACCACCGGCTCGGCGAACCCAGGCGCGGTCGAGGTCTTCAGCCTCGGCACCCGGCTGACCCGGCTGACCACCGCGCTCCGGCTGCGCGACCCCGACCGTGCGATCGCGCATGCAGGCGAGCTGGTGCCGGACTGGTCCGGCGGCACCCGGCTGGGGGAGACCCTGGCCGCGTTCAACCGGCGCTGGGGCCGGCGCGGCCTCGCCCGCGGTGCCGTCGTGGTGATCGTCAGCGACGGGTGGGAGCGGGGCGACCCGAGCGCGCTCGGCGACGCGGTCGCCCAGCTGCACCTGCTCGCGCACCGGGTCGTCTGGGTCAACCCGCACCGCGGCCGGCCCGGCTACGAGCCGGTGCAGGGCGGCATCGCCGCGGTGCTGCCGCACGTCGACGACTTCCTGGCGGGCCACTCGCTCGCGACCTACGAGCAGCTGATGGAGGTGGTGCGGCGTGCGTGAGGTGCTGCCGGCGCTGATGGAGTGGTGGGAGGCCGGCGAGACGGTCGGGATGGGCACCGTCGTCGCGACCTTCCGCTCCGCCCCGCGCCCGCCCGGCGCGTCGATGCTCGTCGGCCCCGACGCCTCGGCGGTCGGGTCGGTCTCGGGTGGCTGCGTCGAGGGCGCCGTCTACGACCTCGCCCAGGAGGTCGTCGGCTCGGGTGCCCCCCAGCTGCAGCGGTACGGCGTCTCCGATGACGACGCGTTCGCCGTCGGGCTCGCCTGCGGCGGCATCCTCGACGTGTACGTCGAGAAGGTCGACCGCACCAGCTTCCCCGAGCTCGGCGAGATCGCCGCCGACGTCGCGGCCGGCCGCCCCGTCGCCGTCGCCACCGTGGTCGAGCACCCCGACCCGGGGCGGGTCGGGCTGCGGGCGATCATCCGTCCGGACACCGAGCTCGCCGGGACCCTCGGCTCGCCCCGCGCCGACGACGCCATCCTCGACGACGCCCTGGGCATCCTGGCGACCGGCCACGACGCCCTGCTCACCTACGGCCCGGACGGCGAGCGGCGCGGCGAGGGGATGCGGGTCTTCGTGTGGGCGTTCGCGCCGGCGCCGCGGATGCTGGTGTTCGGGGCGATCGACTTCGCGGCCGCGGTGGCCCGGGTCGGCACCTTCCTCGGCTACCGGGTCACCGTCTGCGACGCCCGGCCGGTCTTCGCCACCAACACCCGCTTCCCCGACGCCGACGAGGTGGTCGTGGAGTGGCCGCACCGCTACCTGGCCGCCGAGCACGAGGCGGGCCGGCTGGACGGCCGCACGGTGGTCGCGGTGCTGACGCACGACCCGAAGTTCGACGTACCGCTGCTGGAGAGGGCGCTGCGGATGCCGGAGCTCGCGTACGTGGGGGCGATGGGCTCCCGGCGTACCCACGAGGACCGGCTGGCGCGGCTCGAGGAGGTCGGGGTGACCGGGGAGGAGCTCGCGCGGCTGCACAGCCCGATCGGTCTGGACATCGGCGCCCGCACCCCCGAGGAGACGGCGATCAGCATCGCCGCGGAGATGGTCGCCGGGCGCTGGGGCGGCACGGGCCAGCCGCTCGCCCGGGGAGAGGGCCGGATCCACGGCGGGGAGGGAGTGTGACCCCGGTCACCCCCGGTGTAGCGTGACGCCATGACGCAGCAGGAGCTGCAGGACAAGCGGCTCGCCACCGTGCGGGCATGGACCGCGTTCATGGCCGAGACCGGCGACTACCGCCGCTTGGTGCGCCCCGAGATCCTCACCAGCTGGCGTCGCTCCCGCGACGCCGTCGACGCCGACCACGTGGCCGCCGCACCCCTCGACGACGAGTCCGAGACGCGCGCGTCGTGGCACGACTCCCCGCTCGAGGTCGCCGTGGAGCGGGTCGAGTCCGAGCTGCGCCGTACGGCGGAGGACGGCGACCTCGTCATCGGCGTCACCGACCAGGAGACGCGCGTGCTGTGGACGTACGGCGGACGCGTCATGCGCCGCCGCGCCGAGAGCGTCAACTTCGTGCCGGGTGGGCGCTGGGACGACCGCTCGGTCGGCACCAACGCCCTCGACCTCGCCAACCGCACGGCCGCACCCGCGATGGTGTTCAGCGCCGAGCACTTCGCGCCGTTCGTCCACCAGTGGGTGTGCTGGGCCGCGCCGGTCCACGACCCGGTGACCGGCACCCGGCTGGGCGTCATCGACCTCTCCACGACCTGGGACCGCACCCACCCGATCGGCCTGGCCACCGCCCGGGTGCTCGCGACCCTGATCGAGCAGGCCATGCCGAGCTCGCGCCACTACGTGCAGGAGGAGACCGCCGACCCCGGTGTCGTGATGACGCTGCTGGGCAACGCGGAGGTCCGCCTGGACGGGCAGCGGCTGCTGCTCACCCGCCGCCAGACCGAGGTCCTCGCGCTGCTCGCGCTGCACCCCGACGGACTCTCGCTGGAGCAGCTCCACGCCGCCCTGTACGGCGACCAGGCCGTCACCTTCTCCACGCTCAAGGCCGAGGTCTCCCACCTGCGCCACGCCCTCGGCGGCCAGCTCTCGTCGCGGCCCTACCGGTTGACCCTCCCGGTCTCCACCGACGTCGACCTCGTCCTCTCCCTGCTGCGCCGGGGCCGGGTCCGCGCGGCCGCGGAGGCGTACGGCGGCGACCTGCTGCCCGGCACCGACTCCCCGGCCCTCATCCAGTACGGCGAGTACGTCGCGGTCGCCGTACGGGAGGCGCTGCTGCGCGATCCGGAGCCGGACGCGGTCGTCCGCTACAGCGAGCTCGCCCCCGACGACACCGAGGTCCTCGAGGTCGCGCTCGCCGCGCTGCTGCGCAACGGCGACGCCCACCACCCCGCGATCCCGCTGCTGCGGGCGCGGTTGGTGGTCGCGCTCGGCTGAGCCCAGGGCCCCAACCGTCCACCAACCCCACCCTCCCTAGCGTGATCGACACCACAGATCTCGCGAGGGGAGCGTCATGACCCGGATCAACCTCACCGTCGACGGACAGCAGGTGGTCGACGACGTCGAGCCACGGATGCTGCTGGTGCAGTACCTCCGCGAGGTGCTCGGCAAGACCGGCACCGTGGTCGGCTGCGACACCAGCAACTGCGGCGCCTGCACGGTCCACCTGAACGGCTCGAGCGTGAAGTCGTGCAACGTCCTGGCCGTCCAGGCCGACGGCGCCGACGTGACCACGATCGAGGGCCTCGCCGGCGAGGACGGCGGGTTGCACCCGGTGCAGGCCGCCTTCCACGAGTGCCACGGCCTGCAGTGCGGCTACTGCACGCCCGGCATGATCATGCAGAGCGTCGACCTGCTCAAGGACAACCCGAATCCCTCCGAGGAGGAGATCCGGCTCGGGCTCGAGGGCAACCTGTGCCGGTGCACGGGCTACCACAACATCGTCCGTGCGGTGCAGGCAGCGGCGGGAGCGGGCTCGTGACCGCCGTGCAGGAGCCGGTGCAGGCCGAGATCGGCCGCGACCGCCGCCGCAAGGAGGACCAGCGCCTGATCACCGGTCGCACCCGCTGGACCGACAACATGGTGCTCCCGGGGATGCTGCACCTGGCGATGGTGCGCAGCCCGCTGCCGCACGCCACCATCACCAGCATCGACACGGCCAACGCCAAGGCCAGCCCGAACGTGGTCGCGGTCCTGACCGGTGCCGACCTCGGCGAGGCGCAGGGCGTGTGCATCAACGCCTGGGCGGTCGTCCCCGACCAGGTCACGCCGACGCACCTGCCGATGCCGATCGACCGGGTCGCGTTCGCCGGCGAGATCGTCGCGGTCGTCGTGGCCCGCAGCGCCGCGGCCGCGCGCGACGCGGTCGAGCTGGTCGAGGTCGAGTACGACGACCTCCCGGCCGCCCTCGACCTCAAGGAGGCCGCCGAGGACACCGTCCTCGCGCACCCCGACCTCGGCACCAACATCTCCGCGGTCTGGGCGTTCGACTCCGGCGAGGCCGGCACCGGCGGCGACGTGGAGGAGGCGATCGCGAAGGCCCGCACCGACGGGATCGTGATCGAGCGGGAGTACCGCCAGCAGCGGCTGATCCCCGCCTTCATGGAGCCTCGCAGCGTCGTGGTCGACCCGACCGGCGAGCAGATCACGATGTGGTCGGCCACCCAGGTCCCGCACATCCTGCGCTTCGCGCTCGCGGCCACGACCGGCGTCCCCGAGTCGAAGATCCGGGTGATCGCGCCCGACGTCGGCGGCGGCTTCGGCGGCAAGCTGCAGCAGACCCCGGAGGAGATGATCGCGTTCGCGGTCGCCCGCCGGATCGGCAAGCCGGTGAAGTACACCGAGACCCGCAGCGAGTCGCTCGTCGCGGCCCACCACGGCCGCGACCAGTGGCAGCGGCTGACCCTGGCCGCGGACAAGGACGGCCACGTCACCGGCCTCAAGGTCGACCTGCTCGCCGACCTCGGTGCGTACGTCGCCATCGTCGGCGGCGGCGTCCCCGTCCTCGGCGCGTTCATGTTCAACGCGATCTACAAGTTCCCGGCGTACCGCTTCCAGACCACGAACGTCCTCACCAACAAGGCCTGGACCGACGCCTACCGCGGCGCCGGCCGGCCGGAGGCGACGTACGCCATCGAGCGGTTGATGGACGAGCTCGCGGCCGAGGTGGGCGTCGACCCTCTGGAGATCCGCGAGCGGAACTGGATCAAGCACGAGGAGTTCCCGTTCACCACGGTCGCGGGCCTGGAGTACGACTCCGGCAACTACGAGGCCGCGACCGCCCGGGCCAAGGAGCTCTTCGGGTACGACGAGCTCCGCGCCGAGCAGCGGCGGCGGCGCGAGAGCGGCGACAAGGTTCAGCTCGGCATCGGCGTCTCGACCTTCACCGAGATGTGCGGCCTCGCCCCCTCCCGGGTCCTGGGCAGCCTCAACTACGGGGCGGGCGGCTGGGAGCACGCGGAGGTGCGGATGCTGCCGACCGGCAAGGTCGAGGTCGTCACCGGGGCCAGCGCCCACGGGCAGGGCCACGAGACAGCGTTCAGCCAGATCGTGGCCGACCGCCTCGGCGTACCGTTCGAGGACGTCGAGGTCCTGCACGGCGACACCGCGATCTCGCACAAGGGCCTGGACACCTACGGCTCGCGCAGCCTGGTCGTCGGCGGCGAGGCGCTGGTGCGGGCCGTCGACAAGGTGATCGAGAAGGCGCGGCCGGTGGCGGCCCACCTGCTCGAGGCCTCGGTGGACGACCTGGAGTTCGGCGGCGGGCGGTTCACCGTGCGCGGCACCGACCAGGGCCTGGCGATCGCGGAGATCGCGGGCGCCGTCTTCGCCGCGCACAACCTGCCCGACGGGATGGAGCCGTCGCTGGACTCGGAGGCGACCTACGACCCGGTCAACTTCAACTACCCGCACGGCACCCACCTGTGCGCGATCGAGGTCGACACCGAGACCGGGCAGGTGAAGATGCGCAAGTACGCCGCCTGCGACGACATCGGGCACATCATCAACCCGCTGATCGTGTCCGGCCAGGTGCACGGCGGGCTGGTCCAGGGCATCGCCCAGGCGCTGTGGGAGGAGGCCGTGTACGACGAGAACGGCACCCTCGTCACGGGGTCCTTCGTCGACTACCTGCTGCCGACCTCGGCCGACACGATCAGCTTCGACCTCGACCACACCACGTCGCCGGCGACCACCAACACGCTCGGCACCAAGGGCGTCGGCGAGGCGGGCACCATCGCGTCCACCCCGGCCGTCGTCAACGCCGTGGTCGACGCGATCCGGCACCTCGGCGTCAACGACATCCGCATGCCCTGCACGCCCGAGCGCGTCTGGCGGGCCATCCAGGAGGGCTCACCCGGGGGCGCCACGACCGGCGCCGCCGCACCCCACTTCGACCCGTCGACGGGCATGAGCGGCACCGTCGACCGCAGCACGGGAGGTGCCCAGTGATCCCCGCAGCCTTCGAGTACGTCGCCCCGGCATCGGTCGAGGAGGCGCTGGCCGCCCTCACCGAGCATGGGGACGACGCGAAGATCATCGCCGGGGGGCAGAGCCTCCTGCCGGTGCTCCGGATGCGGCTCAACGCCCCGGAGTGGGTGATCGACCTGGGCCGGATCGACGCGCTGCGCGGCGTCCGGGACGCGGGCGACCACCTGGTCATCGGTGCGATGACGACCCACCACCACGTGGGCCACGACCCCGCCGTGCGCGAGCACGCGCTGCTGGTGACGGAGGCGCTCGCCGAGCTCGCCGACGCCCAGGTGCGGCACCGGGGGACCTTCGGCGGGGCGCTCGCCCACGCCGACCCGGCGGGAGATCTGGGGGCTCCCGCACTCGCCCTGGGCGCGACGTTCGTGATCCAGGGCCCGGGCGGCACGCGGGAGGTGGCGGCCGACGACTTCTTCGTCGACCTCTTCGAGACCGCGATCGGCGAGGACGAGATCCTCACCGAGGTCCACCTGCCCAAGCGCAGTGGCTGGGGTGCGGCGTACGAGAAGTTCGTGCGGGTGGCGCACCAGTGGCCGATCGTCGCGGTCGCGGCGACGGTGCGGCTCGACGGCGACACCATCGCGGAGGCCCGGGTGGGGCTGACGAACATGGGGTCGACGCCGCTGCGCGCGCGTGCCGTGGAGGATGCGCTGGTCGGGCAGCCCGCCACCGAGGAGGCGGTCGCCGCCGCGGCGGCGCACGCGGCGGACGGCACCGAGCCGCCCAGCGACCTCAACGGCGACGCCGACTACCGCCGCCACCTCGCCACGGTGCTGACGCGGAGGGCCGTCCTGACGGCCGCCGGAAGGAGCTGAGCGTGGAGCTGACCCACTCCTTCGCCGTCCCGTCCTCACTCGACACCACGTGGGCGTCGTTCCAGGACATCGGCGCGCTCGCGGAGTGCTTCCCCGGCGCCCAGGTCACCTCGGTCGGCGAGACCGAGGACGGCGCGCCGACCTTCGAGGGCACCTGCAAGGTCAAGCTCGGCCCGATCGCCCTCGTGTACGCCGGCGCCGGCTCCTTCGTCGAGCGCGACGAGGCCGGCCACCGGTTCGTGGTCGACGCCAAGGGCAGGGACAAGCGCGGCAACGGCACCGCGGGAGCCACGGTCACCGTGACCATGGCGGCCGCGGAGCAGGGCACGCAGGTGGACGTCCGGACCGACCTCGCCATCACCGGCAAGCCCGCGCAGTTCGGGCGTGGGGTGATGCAGGACGTGTCGGACAAGCTGCTCGGGCAGTTCGTGGCGTGCCTCGAGCAGAGATTGGCGGCGGAGCCGGGGGCATCGCCGGCAGATGGGGAGACGGCCCCCGCGGCCGACTCGGTTGCGTCCCCGGCTCCGTCCGCTCCCGCCTCGTCGCCGCCCGCGTCTGCGCCGGGTGGCGACGAGGCGCTGGACCTCGGTGCCGCGGTCCTGCCGATCCTGCTGAAGAGCTACGGCAAGCAGCTCGCCGCCGGTCTGTTGGTGCTGCTCGGCCTGGCCGTCGTCCTCCGCCGGCGCCGCCGCTGAGGTCGCTGGTTTCGATATGTCGCTCGCTGGCGCTCGCTCCTACTCAACCAACGACATGTCGGTGGTTGAGTAGGCCGAGCCGCTAGGCGAGGCCGTATCGCAACCACTCACCAGCTCGGCTGGTAGCCCACCCCGCCGTCGCGGTTCTGCTGGTCCTTGCGGTCCTTGAGACCCTTCCGGTTCTGCTGCTGCAGCCTCTGCTCGCGCTGCTGCTGCTGACGCCGGCGCTTCTCCTGCTGCTGCTTCTCCTGCTGCTTCTGCTGCGGGGTCTTCTTCTTGTCCTGCTGCTGTTGCTTCTTCTTCTGCTGTTCCTGCTTCTTCTTCTGCTGCTGGTTCTGCTGGGTCTTCTTGTGCAGCCGGTCGTCGACGGCCTTGGCGTCCTTGGTCTGGTCCGCCCCACGGCCCGAGTCGGTGGGGCAGTCGCCGTCCTCGAGCGCGGAGATCCCGTCCTGGTAGGCCTTGTTCGCATCGTCGAGGCGGTTCGCCTTCGTGGCCCCGTCGCCGATGGCCTCCTCGGCCAGGGCCAGGTTGATCCGGACGGTGCACTCGTCGCGGTGGGGTACGCCGAGGTCGAGTGCTGCCCGGTAGGCGAGGATCGCGGCGTCGTACTCACCGTCGACGTGTCGCGCCGCTCCCGCGTCGAACGCCGCGAGCCAGTCCTGGAACGGGTTGAGGTGTCCCGCCGAGCGGTAGTGCCCGGCCGCGTCGAGGTAGTGACCGTCCTCGTAGGCGTTGTTGCCGGAGTGCTGGACGGCGAGGAAGCGCAGCACCATCGCGGCGAACAGCAGCGCGGCGACGGCGGGCAGGATGCCGGCGAACATCAGGATCGTGCGGAGCCGGGTCCGCGTCATCGGTCCGCTCATCCCAGTGCCTTCCTGGTGCGCCACACCGCGCGCCAGCCGTCGCGCAGCTCGAGCAGCACCAGCGCGAGCAGCACCAGCCCGAACACCCAGCTCAGGTCGTGGGCCGCCACGCCGTCCTCGTCGCTCGACGCGGACACGTAGCTGGACTTGAACGAGTCGGCGATCTCGCCCATCCCGCCGGGCCGGTCGCGCTGCACGAAGCGCAGCCCGAGCTGCTGCGCGACCGCCTGCAGCGCCTTCGGGTCCTCGTGCGAGATCGCGGTCTGGCCGGTGGCCGGATCGATGATCATCCCCTGGGAGTCACTGAGGTCGTCGGCGTTCGGCATCGGGCCGCCGGCCTCGGTGCCGTAGCCGAGCACGACGCCGCCCTGGACGTACTGCTTCGCGTCGGCCATCGACGTGACCGGTGTGGGGCTGGTGTTCTCGCCGTCGCTGACGAACACGACGACCTGGCGGCGGTCCGGGTACTGCTCCCGGGCGCCCTGCAGGACCTGGATCATCTCCTGCTTGGGGCGGTCGATGCTGGAGCCGATGCCGGCCGTCGGCTGCTCGAGGGTCAGCGTGTCCACGCCCGCGTCGAACGCGTTCGCGTCGTCGGTGAAGGGCAGCTCCAGCCGCGCGTCGAAGCCGAAGGTCAGCAGCGCGAAGCGGGCTCCGGGCAGCGCGGCCGCCAGGGCCTTCAGGTCCTGGCGCACGCCGTCGATCCGGGGCCGGCCGCCGGCGTAGTCCGCGGCGGCCATCGAGCGGGTGCGGTCCACCACGACGAGCACCTGCAGGTCGGCGACCTGGGTCGGCACCTTCGCGTGACCGAAGCCCGGGTGGATGAGCACCAGGATCAGTGCGATCACGATGCCGATCCGCCGCGCGATCAGCAGACCGAGCCTCATCCCCGTGCTCATGCCGGATCCCGGTCGAGGAGGAAGAACAGTCCCTGCACCAACCACACCACGACCAGCAGCCCGACGCCCACCCCGGCGATCACGGTGCCGAGGTGCGGGTCGTCGACGGTCTGGATCAGCGGCGGCTTCTTGATCCGCTTGCCCTCCAGCGCCTCGATGGAGTCGACCACCGTGCCGACGCTGCCGTCCTGGCCGAGCAGGGAGAACGTGCCCCCGGTGGCGAGCACCGCGGCCTTGTACTCCGCGAGCGCGGCCGGGCGCGAGGACGTGGTCGGGGCACAGATGCCGTGCACGATCACGTGGTGCTCCTTGGCGTACGCCGCCGCCTGGCCGAGTGTGAAGACGCCCTTGCCGTAGGGCTCGTTGTCGGTGGCGAGCACGATCGCGCGGGAGCGGCCCTCGTCGGATCGGTCGAAGCGCTGCACGCAGGAGGCCAGCCCGTCGCCGGCCTGGGACGCCGTGTTGTCGTTGATCAGGGTGCCCTCGGTGAACCGCTGGTAGGCGTCGGAGAAGACGTCGTCCGAGGCGAACGCGGCCTGCGCCTTGGTGAGCTGGTCGGTGATGAAGGCGTAGTCGTCGGTCAGCGGGAAGACGGTGACCGCCGTGCCGCTCCAGATCGTGAGCCCCACGCGGTCACCGTGCAGGCCGTCCACGATCTGCTGGAACTGCGCCAGGACGTCGCGGTCGATGGTGATCATCGATCCCGACGAGTCCAGGCACAGCATGATGTCGCGCGAGCTCTCGTCCTGGTCGGTCGTGCGGGTCACCTGCACCCGGCCCGCCAGCACGATCGCGCCGGTCGCGGCGATCAGCGCGGTCAGGGCCAGCGCCGCGCCGAGGGCCACCCGGCGGCGTACCAGCGCACGGAAGCGGGGGAGCGCCGCGAGCCGCGTGGCGTGGGCGACGTACGCCGCAGTGCGGGGTGTGCGGTGCCGCCAGTCGCGCACCCACCAGACCAGCAGCGCCACGACCAGCACGCCGAGCGCGACCATGACCCACGGCCAGTGCAGGTGCCGGCCCGACTCGGTGGCCGTCATCAGCGGCGCCACGTGATCACCAGCCCCCGGGCCTGGCCGAGCGCGTGCTCGAACCGCGCCGCCGCCTCGCCCGCGTCGGGCGCGAACTCGGGCGGGTAGATCTCCTCGATGATGTCGGCCAGCGGGCGGGGAGCGCGCAGCCGGAAGTCGGCCAGCGTCATCGTCCGGGCCGGCAGCGGGGTGATCGCCTCCACGTAGGAGCGGACCACCTCGCTGAGCTGCTGATGGGCCTGCTTGGGCGCGACCTCGCCGGACCGCACGGTGGCCTCGATGGCGTCGAGACGGGCCAGGTGCAGGGCGCGTACGTCGGGCACCACGACCGGCTCCGGCGGGGGCGGCGGAGGGGTCCGGGTGAACCAGGCGACGGCCAGGTAGTAGACGCCGACCAGCAGCAGGCCCAGCAGCGCCAGCCAGATCCAGCGGTCCTGGTAGTCGAGAGGGCCGTGGAACTCCTTCGGAACCCCCACCAGCACCAGCTCAGCGGCGGCGGGCATGGCGATGCCTCTCCAGCAGCCGGAACACCGCGGTCATCGCGGAGTCGGTGTCGCGGACGCGCTCGTGGACGATGCCGAGCTGGTCCAGCCGGCGGCGCAGCCCGTCCTCCTCGGCGCCGACCAGGGCGGCGTACTCCTGCTGCAGCTTGCGATCGCCGCGCAGCCAGGCGGGGACCTCGGTGGCCGCGTCGACGTCGTACAGCGGGGCGCCGGCGTGCGCCAGCGTCGGGTCGAGGTCGCCGATCGTGACGAACAGGATCTCGTGCTGGACGGCCAGCCGGCGCAGCACGTCGGCCAGCGGCTCGGAGATCGCCACCTCGTCGCTGACGATGAGCAGGATCGTGCGGCGGCGTACGACGCGCGCGGTGTAGTGCAGCAGCGCGCACAGGTCGCTCGGCCCGGACGCGAGCGTGGTGCTGTCGTGGATGGTGGCGAGCAGGCGCTCCAGGTGCACCTCGGTCGACCCGCGCGGGCGGGCGTGCTGCGTGGTCGCGTCGCCGTGGACCAGGGACACCAGGTCGCCGTGCCGCACCGCCAGGTAGCCGAGCAGCCCGGACACGAAGATCGCGAGCTCGCGCTTGGCCACCGCCCGGCCGCCCTCGGCCTCGTTGAGCGCGGCCATCGACCGGCCGGTCGAGACGCAGAGCAGCACGGTGTGCTTGCGCTCGGCGACGTACCTCTTGACCAGCAGCTGCCGACCGCGCGCCGACGCCTTCCAGTCGATGTCCTTCACGTCGTCGCCGCGGACGTACTCGCGCAGGTCGTTGAAGTCCATGCCGCGGCCGATCTGCGCGGCGGCGTACTCGCCCTCGAGCAGGCCCAGCGTCTTGCGGTGGGCGTGGATCGTCAGCCGGGCCTTGACCTTCTGCAGGTACGTCATGGCGGGGTCAGGGCGTGGGGATCGTGCGGAACAGCGCGTCGATGATGGTCTCCGGCGCGACCCGGTCGGCCATCGCCTCGAAGGACAGGTGCAGGCGGTGGCGCAGCACGCCGTGGCGCAGCTCGCGGATGTCCTCGGGGATCACGTAGTGGCGGCCCTGGACCAGCGCCATCGCGCGGGCGGCCTGGAAGAACGCGATCGAGCCGCGCGGGCTGGCACCGATCTCCACGTAGTTGCCGAGCTCGGGACCGAGGGTCGCGGTGAGGTTGCGGGTCGCGCGGATGAGGGTGATGACGTAGCGCTTGATCGCCGGGTCGACGTACACCCGGCGGGCGAGGTCCTGCAGGTCGGCGACCTCGGAGGTGGTGATCGCGGGCGCGACCCGGGCCATGTGCTGGCCCAGGGTGCCGTCGTCGAAGCGGTCCAGGACCTGCAGCTCCTCCTGCTCGGAGGGGTAGTCGACGACCTCCTTGATGAGGAACCGGTCCATCTGCGCATGGGGGAGGACGTAGGTGCCCTCCTCCTCGATGGGGTTCTGGGTGGCGAGCACCATGAACGGCTCCGGCAGCGGGTGCACGGTGCCGGCGATCGAGGTCTGCCGCTCCTGCATCGCCTCCAGCAGGGCCGACTGGGTCTTGGCGCTGGCCCGGTTGATCTCGTCGAGGAGCACGAAGTTGGCGTGCACCGGGCCGAGCTGGGTCTCGAACTCGTGGCGGCGCGGGTCGTAGACCTGGGTGCCGATGATGTCGCTCGGCAGCAGGTCCGGGGTGCACTGGATCCGCGAGAAGTGCGCGCTCACCGACCGCGCGAGCGTCGAGGCGGCCAGCGTCTTCGCCAGGCCCGGCACGCTCTCGAGCAGGATGTGCCCCTCCGACAGCAGCGTCACCAGCAGCGCCGTGCGCACCCGGTCCTGGCCGACGACGCGGGTGTTGAACGTGGTCGAGACCCGCCCGAGCATCTCGGTCGCGCGCGCGACGTCGTCAGGTGTCAGTGGACCGACGGCGGGGCGAGCCCCACCGGGGCTGGTGGGGTCGGGGCGCAGCTGCGTCATCTCGGCCGGTCTCCTCTTCGCGGTCTCGGTCGCGGTGTAGGGCGACGCGGTGATCGTCGCCGCGCGCGAGTGCCACCAAACCTACTGTCGGGGGCCCAGGAGGCGGGACCGGTTCTCCCGGTCGCGCGCCATCCGGCGCAGGTCCCGGTCCCGGCGCTCGGCGATGATCGCCGCGAGGACCAGGTCGGGAGGCGCGTCGGCGGGCGGTGGTGGGGCGACGTACGGCGCGACCAGGGCGAGCAGCTCGCCGCCGACCCTGTGCCGCGCGGCCGGATCGATCGTCTCGCCGCGGGAGAGGAACTGGCGCGCGGCGAGCGCCACGCCCGTGGGCAGCGCGGTGATGTCCGCGGACCGTGCCCACGCCGCCAGCTGGGGATGGGCCACGGCGGGCGGGGGCAGGACCAGCGGCTGCCGTTCGCGTACGACGACGGTGCCGGCCGCGAAGTCGCCGAGCCGCTTGCCGCGGGAGCTGATCAGCACGCTGAAGAACGCGGGCACCCCGTAGAAGCTGTAGATCTCGACGAACCC
This sequence comes from Nocardioides ultimimeridianus, assembly GCF_054777895.1. Classification (NCBI taxonomy): domain Bacteria; kingdom Bacillati; phylum Actinomycetota; class Actinomycetes; order Propionibacteriales; family Nocardioidaceae; genus Nocardioides; species Nocardioides ultimimeridianus. Next base: position 155,896 of record NZ_BAAHAB010000003.1, read on the forward strand.
GATGAGCGCGCGGACGAGTGCGTGCTGGAAGCTGATCGCGCCCCCGTCGTCGCGGACCGTCCGCAGGCCGAGTGCGAGATGCCCCACCGACCGGCCACGGGTCAGCGTCTCGAGCGTCACCGGAAGCCCCACGAAGGCGCCGACGGTGGCGAGGACCAGCCCGGCCTGCACCAGCGCGTCGTCCGTGGCGACGGTCGCGGCGAGCAGCAGCAGCACCGAGGCGATCAGCACGGCGAAGGTGATCAGCACGTCGATCAGGCCCGACGCCATCCGCAGCCCGACCGATGCCGGGGGGAGGTCGAGCGCGACGCCTTCGCCGGTGACGAGGTCATCGGCGGTCACGGAGGCGAAGTCCGACAGTGCCATCCCGGGCAACCTATCCTTCGGATGTGCCGCGGATCGACCTGGACGCCTATGTGATCGCGCACCGGCCTGCCTGGCTGCAGCTCGAGCAGCTGGTCAAGCAGCGGCCGCGGTCCGGTCCGGCGGCCGACCGGCTGGTCGACCTGTACCGGGAGGTCGCGACCGACCTGTCCGTCGTCCGCACCTCGGCTCCGGACCCGACCGTCATCGCCTACCTCTCGGCGCTGCTCGGCCGGGCGCGGATCGCGATGCTCGCCTCGCGGGTTCCGCGCTGGCGCGAGGTGGGGCGGTTCTTCACCGAGCGGTTCCCTGCCGCGCTCTACCGGCTGCGCTGGTGGTGGCTCGGCACGCTCGCGGCGAACGTCGCGGTGACCGCGGTGATGATGCTCTGGCTGCTGGACCACCCGCGGGTCGAGCAGAGCCTGCTGTCGCGCGACCAGATGGACCAGCTGGTCAACCACGAGTTCGCGGGCTACTACAGCGCGAACGCGGCGAGCTCGTTCGCCACCCACGTCTGGCTGAACAACTCCTGGGTCGCTGCGCTGTGCATCGCGCTCGGGATCCTCGGGTTCCCCATCGTGCTGCTGCTGTTCAACAACGTCGCGAACCTCGCGATCATCGGCTCGATCATGACGCGGCACGGTCGCGCCGACCTGTTCTGGGGGATGATCCTGCCGCACGGGATGCTCGAGCTGACGGCCGTCTTCGTCGCCGCCGCGACCGGCCTGCAGCTGTTCTGGTCGTGGATCGCCCCCGGTGACGTGTCGAGGACCACCGCGATCGCGCGGGCCGGCCGCTCCGCCGTGACCGTGTCGATGGGCCTGGTCGCGGTGCTCGCGGTGAGCGGTGTCATCGAGGCCTTCGTGACGCCCTCGGGCCTGCCGACGTGGGCGCGCATCGCCATCGGCGTCCTCGCCGAGACCGCCTTCTTCCTCTACGTCTTCCTGGTCGGCCGCGCCGCCGCCCGGCGGGGCGTGACGGGCGACCTCTCGGCCGACCAGCTCGAGGACCGCGTCGCCACCCAGGGCTGACCCCCTCGCGAATCAACCCTCCGGGCCCGCCGAATCAAGCGTTGTGGCCCTTCGAGATCCCGATCGCGAAGGGCCACAAGCCTTGATTCGCGGGGCCGCGAGGGCTGATTCGCGCTAGAGGCGGCCGGCGGCCTTCAGCGCCAGGTAGTGGTCGGCCAGCGCGGGCGGCAGCCGCTCGGCGTCCGCCTCGACGATGTCCACACCGAGGCCGCGCAGCGCGGCGGCGACCCGCTCGCGGGCCTCGAGCTCCTGGGACGCGGCCGCGGCGTCGTACACGCTCTCGGCGGTGACGGCGCCGGCGGCCGACCCGGACGCCAGGGAGGAGAGCCGGGTCAGCTCGGGGTCGCGGACCGAGGCGATCACCACGTGGTGGTGGCGCAACAGGGTCGGCAGCACCGGCAGCAGGCCCTCGGCGATGGCGGAGGGCTCCAGCGGCGTGAGCAGGCACAGCAGTGCCCGGTGCCGGCCGAGCCCGTGGACGGCGCCGGCGAGGGCGTCCCAGTCGGCCTCGACCAGGGTCGGGTCCAGCGGCGCCATGGCGTCCTGGAGCCGCGCCACGATGTCGCGGGCGCCCGCCAGCCGCTCGCGTGAGCGCACCCGCCGGTCGCCGGCCACGAAGTCGACCCGGTCGCCGGCCCGCGCCGCGAGGGCCGCCAGCAGCAGCGTCGCGTCCATCGCCGCGTCCAGCCGGGGCGCGGCGGCGGTCGCGGTGTCGGCGTCGACGCCGCTGCCGACCCGGCCCGCCGACGTACGCCCGGTGTCCAGGACCAGTACGACGCGGCGGTCGCGCTCCGGCTGCCAGGTGCGTACGACGACGTGGGTGCTCCGTGCCGAGGCACGCCAGTCGATCGACCGTACGTCGTCGCCGCGGACGTACTCCCGCAGCGAGTCGAACTCCGTCCCGGCCCCGCGTACCCGCACCGCCGCGCGGCCGTCGAGCTCGCGCAGCCGCGCCAGCCGCGAGGGCAGGTGCTTGCGCGCCCCGAACGGCGGCAGCGCGCGCACCGAGCCGGGCACGTCGTAGGTGCGCTGCCGGGCCGCGAGGCCCAGCGGCCCCCACGACCGGACGGTCACGCCGGCGGCGCGCAGGTCGCCGCGCCGGCGGGGGAGCAGCGGCGTCACCAGCGTGCGCTCCTCGCCCGCGGCCAGCGCGAGGCGGTGCCGGTTCTCCCGCGCCCCGGCGGTGGGCTGCCAGGCGTCGCGCACCTGGAGCCGGATCCGACGACGGGAGCCGTTGGTGACGAGCAGCCGGGAGGTGGCGGGATCGCCGAGCCGGACCGAGCCGGGCTCGTTGCGCCGCAGCCGGACCAGGCGCGGGCTGCGGGCCAGCCACAGGTCGACCAGCGCGAAGAGCACCACGACGAGCGTCCAGAGCGTCACCGTGCCGGCCGTCGGGCGCACCACGACCGCCACCACCCCCAGCAGGAGCAGCAGCGGGACGCGTCCGGAGATGGCCATCGAGTGTCGCGATCAGCGGGGGACCGGCACGGACCCGAGCGCCGAGGCGAGCACCTGCGCGACCCCGACGCCCTCGAGCTCGGCCTCGGGCCGCAGCCCGATGCGGTGGGCGAGGGTCGCGTTCGCGAGCGCCTTGACGTCGTCGGGCGTGACGAAGTCGCGCCCGGACAGCCATGCCCACGCGCGCGCCGCGTGCAGCAGTGCGGTCGCGCCGCGCGGGCTCACGCCGAACAGCACCGACGGCAGCGCCCGGGTCGCGCGCGCGATGTCGACGATGTACGCCGCCACATCGGCCGCCACCTGCACCTCCCCGACCGCGGCCCGGGCGGCGGCGAGGTCGTCGGCCGAGGCCACGGCCGTGACCCCCGCCGCCGCGACGTCGCGCGGGTCGAAGCCGGCCGCGTGCCGCTCCAGGATCGCGACCTCGTCCTCGCGTGGCGGGATCGGCAGGACCACCTTGAGCAGGAACCGGTCGAGCTGGGCCTCGGGCAGCGGATAGGTGCCCTCCTGCTCGACCGGGTTCTGCGTCGCGGCGACCAGGAACGGCCGCGGCAGCGGCCGGGTGACACCGTCGGCCGACACCTGGCCCTCCTCCATCGCCTCCAGCAGCGCGGACTGGGTCTTGGGTGGGGTCCGGTTGATCTCGTCGGCGAGCAGCAGGTTGGTGAAGACCGGCCCCTCGCGGAAGGACAGCTCCCGCGTCGTGCCGTCGATGACCAGCGAGCCGGTGATGTCGCCGGGCATCAGGTCGGGCGTGAACTGCACGCGCCGGGTCTCGACCTCCAGGCTCGCCGCGAGGCTGCGCACCAGCAGCGTCTTGGCGGTCCCGGGGACGCCCTCGAGCAGCACGTGGCCCCCGCACAGCAGCGCGACGAGCAGCCCGGACACGGCGGCGTCCTGCCCGACGACTGCCTTGGCGACCTCCGCCCGGACGGCCAGCAGGCGCTCACGTGGGTCGGTCATCGGCGTACCTCTCGTTCGATGCGCTCGAGCTCCTCGGCCAGGCCGATGAGCTCCTTGTCGGTGGTGGGCTGACGCCCGTAGGTGGTCAGGATGTCGACGACGTACGCCGTCGGGCGGTCCAGCCGCGCCGCGACCTCCGCCGCGATCTCGGCCTCTCCGAGCGATCGGTCCAGGCGCAGCGAGCGCACCACGGACCGCTGCGCGGCACGCCGCAGGATCGCCGCGGCGTGCGCCCGGTCGCCGGTCCGCCGGTAGAGCCGGCCCCGGCTGTACGCCGTCTCCGCAGCCCGTACGACGGCGGGCAGCGGCTCGACGCTCAGCGGACCCAGTCGCCGGCCGCGCCACAGCAGCAGCCCGATCACCGCGATGGCCACGAGCGCCAGCGAGGGCCCGATCCACAGCGGCAGCAGCGACGCGCTGGCGAGCTCGTCGGTCGTGGCGTCGGCCGCGGTGGGGACGTACCAGACCAGATGCGGCCGCTGGCCGAGCAGGCGCAGCGCCACGGCCGCGTCGTCGGCGCGCAGCACCTGGTCGTTGGTGAGCGCCTCGCCGGCGCCGAAGAGCACCACGGCGCCGTCGCGGACGACCGCGGAGCGCTGCGGGCTGCCGAAGCAGCCCGGCCCGCGGTAGGTGATCGCGTGGTCGACGGCCAGTCGCAGGTCGTCGAGGGGTACGCCGACGGAGGCGAAGCACGAGGACGGCAGCTCGGTCCCGTCGACCCGGACGGCCTGCTGCCGCGGGTCGAACCAGCGCACCGTGCGCTGGTCGGGGTCGACCACCACCACGGTCGCACCGGCCGCCGCACCCAGCAGCCGCTGCACGGTGCTCGGCACCAGCTCGTCGGTGCTGGTCACCACTACCGTCGTGTCCGCGCCGGGGCGCAGCTGCTCGAGCTCGGCCGCCGACCGCGCGATCCGCACATGAACGCCCTGGTCGTCCAGCACCCGCGCGACGGCCTGGGCGCCGTTGCTGCCGGGGTTCTGCGGGTCGAGGTCGCCGGGGTGCGCGACGTGGCCGCGCTGCAGCCACACCGTCAGCCCGACCGACACCAGCAGGGCGGCGGCGACGATGAAGGTCCACCGGCTCGGCCGCCAGCCCCGCCCGGCGGCGGGCTGCGCGGCCGGCGGCGCGGCGACGGCCGTCATCGCGCCACCGTCCGGCCGGTGAGCCGCTCGTCGAGGAGGAGTACGCCGGCGGCCTGGTCGCGGGTGGCGGGGTGGTCGCCGTACAGGGCGGCGTCGAAGAGGTCGGCCGCCCGGGCCGTCTCCTCGCCGAGCGCCGGCTCGACGCGGCCCGAGGCCGCGATGGCCCGGACGATCTCGTGCGCGGTGGCCTGGGGGACGTCCTCGATGGTGTCGCGCTCGATCTGGCGCCGCGCGAGCGCCCGGAACGCGTCGACCAGTGCGTCGTCGTACCGTCCCGCGGCGAGGTGGGACTCGGCCCGCGCGCGCAGCTCGGCGGCGGTGGTGGTGCGGTCGGGGAGCACGGCCCGGTCGTCGGCGGCCGAGCGCGCGCTGCGCCGCGCCCGCGACGCGACCAGCAGCACGGCCACGAGCAGCGCCACGACCACCATGATGGTGGCGAGGGTGGTGAGCAGCGGGACCTGGCTGACCGCACCGGTGGTGTGGCTGACCAGCCGGTCGAGCCAGCGCATGATCCGCTGCGGCAGGTCGGAGCGGAGGTACTCGCGTTGGGCGAGCTCGTCGCGGAGCAGGGATCGCGCCTGGTCTCCGCTGGGGTCGAGCGGGGGAGAGGTCATCGGTCGAGCAGCCCGGCCTGGCGCATCAGCTCCACGTCGTACCCCTCCTTGCGGATGCGCTGGTCGAGGTACTGCAGCGTCGCCACGGACGCCTTGAACGGCGCGGTGAAGGCGTTGGACACGATGCTGGAGAGCGCGGACATGATCGAGATGACCAGCAGGGCGTGCGCGGGCGAGGTGAAGAGGATGACCTCACCGATGATCGTGACCGGTGTGCTGATGATCCCGCCGGCGAATCCCGCGACCAGGACGGTGAGCAGCCCGACCCCGAGCACGCGCCAGAACTGGGACCGCGTCAGCGCCACGGCCCGCCGCATCGCGCCGATCACCCCGACCGGCTCGAGCATGAGCGCGACGCTCGACAGCAGGATCACGCGCGTCCAGAACATCACCATGGCGACCAGCAGGCAGATGCCGAGGACGATGCCGACGATCACGGTGACGGCCGTGTCCTGCGTCGTGACCCCGACCAGGACCACCGATCCCACCACGAGCGCCATCGCGCCGAGGGTGCACAGGCTCAGCAGGATCGCGAGGCCGATCAGGCGCCACCGCTTGCCGTGCGTCGCCGCCCACGCCTCCGCGAGCGTGAGACGCCGCCCGACGGCGGCCGCGTGCGTGACGTGGGCGATCATCCCGGTCACGACGATCAGGCCGAGCTGGCTGCCGTAGCCCCCGATCAGCAGCGACACCAGGCTGATGAGGTCGCCGGTGGAGAAGGAGGGCGTCGGGTCGGTGATGTCGTACGTCGCGCCGAGCAGCGCCGCCGTGACGCTGCTGACCAGCACCGGGATGACCATGAACAGTGCGCAGACCAGCACGGTCGCGCCGATGGTGGCGCGCGGGTTGTAGCGGATGATCCGGAAGGCTCCGTCGTACATCGCGCCCAGGTTCAGCGGACGCAGCGGTACGGCGCCGGGGCGGTGGACCGCGGCGAGGACGCCCGGTCCGGGGCGCTGGGGGAGCTGCGCCCACTGGGCCCACTGCTGCTCCGGCGGCTGGCCGGGCGGCGCCGGCGCGCCCGGGGCCGGTGGGACCGGTGGTGTCAGCGGTGCGCCCGGGGGCGGCGGAAAACCTCCCGGCGGCGGGAAGTCCCGGCCCTCCGTCATGCGTTCCCTCCCGCGATTTGGCGCACCCCTCGGCGTTCTGCCAAGATATCCAGGTTGCTCCGGCGTGGGTCGCTGGGGTGCGTCACACCTTGACTACTGAATCGTGTCTCCGCTCGCGGCGAGCTTTCGCTGCGACGAGCGTGCTCAGTGTCTCTGCGCGGCGCTCCGGGTGACCCGATCGGTTCCCGAACCCTACGGGGTCCGGAACGGCCCGCAACAGCAGTTCCCGGCGATCCTCGGATCGTCGCGTGCCTCGCCCAGTGCGACACGCCCGACCTCGGGGGTCGGAGGGGAGCCCACAGATTCCGGTTGGTACGACGAGTAAGGACGAGAGAGACCTATGGCGGGACAGAAGATCCGCATCAGGCTCAAGGCCTATGACCACGAGGTGATCGACACCTCGGCGCGCAAGATCGTTGACACGGTCACCCGTACGGGCGCGAAGGTCGCCGGTCCGGTGCCGCTGCCCACGGAGAAGAACGTCTTCTGCGTCATTCGCTCGCCGCACAAGTACAAGGACTCGCGCGAGCACTTCGAGATGCGGACGCACAAGCGTCTGATCGACATCATCGACCCGACGCCGAAGACCGTCGACAGCCTCATGCGACTCGACCTCCCGGCCGGTGTCGACATCGAGATCAAGCTCTGAGGTCTGAGGGAGCAATCGACATGACTTTCGAACGCAATGTCAAGGGCCTTCTGGGCACCAAGCTGGGCATGACCCAGGTCTGGGACGAGAACAACCGGGTCGTCCCGGTGACCGTGATCGCCGCCCCGACCAACGTCGTCACCCAGGTTCGCCAGCCCGAGCCCGACGGCTACAACGCCATCCAGATCGGCTTCGGCGAGATCGAGGGCCGCAAGGTCAACAAGCCGCAGGCCGGGCACTTCGCCAAGGCCGGCGTCACCCCCCGCCGTCACCTGGTGGAGATCCGTACGGCCGACGCGTCGACGTACGAGATCGGCCAGGAGCTGCCCGTCGACACCTTCGAGGTGGGCGAGGACATCGACGTCACCGGCACCAGCAAGGGCAAGGGCTTCGCCGGTGTCATGAAGCGTCACGGCTTCGCCGGCGTCAGCGCCTCCCACGGTGCGCACCGCAACCACCGCAAGCCGGGCTCCATCGGCGCCTGCGCGACCCCCGGTCGCGTCTTCAAGGGCCTGCGGATGGCCGGTCGCATGGGCTCCGACACCGTCACGACCCAGAACGTCACTGTGCACGCGGTCGACGTGGAGAAGGGCCTGATCCTCATCAAGGGCGCCGTTCCCGGTCCCAAGGGTGGCGTCATCGTCCTCCGCACGGCTGCGAAGAAGGGCTGATCACCATGGCTTCCAAGACTGTTGCCGTCGAGTTCCCCGCCGAGATCTTCGACGTCGAGCTCAACGTGCCGCTGATCCACCAGGTCGTCGTGGCCCAGCAGGCCGCTGCGCGCCAGGGCACGCACGCCACCAAGACCCGCGCCGACGTGCGCGGCGGTGGCCGCAAGCCCTACAAGCAGAAGGGCACCGGCCGCGCCCGCCAGGGCTCGACCCGCGCCCCGCAGTTCGCCGGCGGTGGCGTGGTCCACGGCCCGCAGCCGCGTGACTACAGCCAGCGCACGCCCAAGAAGATGAAGGCCGCCGCTCTCCGTGGCGCCCTGTCCGACCGGGCGCGCAACGAGCGCATCCACGTCGTCGAGTCGCTGATCGGTGGCGACAAGCCGTCGACCAAGACCGCGCTGGCCGCTCTGCTCGAGCTGACCACCCGCCGCAAGTTCCTCGTCGTGCTCGAGCGCAACGACGTCGTCACCTGGCTCTCGCTGCGCAACGCGCCCGAGGTCCACTTGGTGGCCGTCGACCAGCTCAACACCTACGACGTGCTCGCGAGCGACGACGTGGTCTTCTCCAAGGCCGCCTACGACGCGTTCGTGGCGGGCAACGAGTCCACCAAGGAGGGCGACAAGTGAGCACCCTGCACAAGGACCACCGCGACATCCTGATCGCGCCGGTCGTGTCCGAGAAGAGCTACAGCCTCCTCGACGCGAACAAGTACACCTTCCTGGTGCACCCGGACGCGAACAAGACCGAGATCAAGATCGCGGTCGAGAAGGTCTTCAACGTCAAGGTCACCTCGGTGAACACGCTCAACCGCCAGGGCAAGACCCGCCGTACCCGCACCGGCGAGGGCAAGCGCAAGGACACCAAGCGCGCCATCGTCAGCCTGGCCGAGGGTCACCGCATCGACATCTTCGGGGGTCCGGTCGCCTGACCGGGCCACTGGAATCCGTGTAAGGACTGCTGAGACATATGGCTATTCGCAAGTACAAGCCGACCACCCCGGGCCGTCGTGGCTCCTCGGTGGCCGACTTCGTCGAGATCACCCGGACCACGCCGGAGAAGTCGCTGACCCGCCCGCTGCCCAAGACCGGCGGCCGCAACAACCAGGGCCGGATCACCACCCGGCACATCGGTGGCGGTCACAAGCGCGCCTACCGCGTCATCGACTTCCGTCGCTATGACAAGGACGGCGTGCCGGCCAAGGTCGCTCACATCGAGTACGACCCGAACCGCACCGCGCGGATCGCGCTGCTGCACTACGCCGACGGCGAGAAGCGCTACATCATCGCGCCGAAGGGCATCGAGCAGGGCACGGTCATCGAGTCGGGCGTCACCGCCGACATCAAGCCGGGCAACAACCTGCCGCTGCGCAACATCCCGGTCGGTTCGACGATCCACTGCGTCGAGCTGCGCCCGGGCGGCGGCGCCAAGCTGGCCCGCTCGGCCGGCAACAGCGCGCAGCTGGTCGCCCGTGAGGGCAGCCGCGCCACGCTGCGTCTGCCGTCGGGCGAGATGCGGTTCGTCGACGTCCGCTGCCGCGCCACGATCGGCGAGGTCGGCAACGCCGAGCAGTCGAACATCAACTGGGGCAAGGCCGGCCGCATGCGGTGGAAGGGCGTCCGCCCGACCGTCCGCGGTGTCGTCATGAACCCGGTGGACCACCCGCACGGTGGTGGTGAGGGCAAGACCTCCGGTGGTCGCCACCCGGTCAGCCCGTGGGGCAAGCCCGAGGGTCGCACCCGTCGGCGCAAGGCCTCCGACTCCCAGATCATCCGTCGTCGCAAGTCTGGCAAGGGTAGGAAGTAACTGACATGCCTCGCAGCCTGAAGAAGGGCCCCTTCATCGACGGCCACCTCCTGAAGAAGGTGGACGCCGAGAACGAGAAGGGCACCCACAACGTCATCAAGACCTGGTCGCGCCGGTCGATGATCATCCCCTCGATGATCGGTCACACCATCGCGGTCCACGACGGCCGCAAGCACGTGCCGGTGTTCGTGTCCGACTCGATGGTCGGCCACAAGCTCGGCGAGTTCGCGCCGACCCGCACCTACAAGGGTCACGTCAAGGAAGACCGGAAGGGACGCCGTCGATGACCACCACGGAGCGCAACAACATCAGCGCGCGCCGCGAGCGCCTGCTCGGCAACCAGCCGGGTGCCTTCGCGGTCGCCCGCTACCAGCGCATCACCCCGATGAAGGCCCGCCGGGTCGTCGACCTGGTCCGCGGCCTGCCCGTGGACGAGGCCCTGACGCTCCTGCAGTTCGCGCCGCAGGCCGCGTCGGAGACCGTCTACAAGGTGCTCGAGAGCGCCGTCGCCAACGCGGAGACCACTGAGGGTCTCAACGCTGCCGACCTGGTCGTCTCCGCCGCGCTCGTCGACGAGGGTCCGACCATGAAGCGTTGGCGTCCGCGTGCGCAGGGCCGGGCCACCCGGATCAACAAGCGCACCAGCCACATCACGCTGGTCGTCGCGCCGGCCGCTAAGAAGGTGAAGTAATGGGTCAGAAGATCAACCCGAACGGCTTCCGCCTCGGCATCTCCACCGACCACAAGTCGCGTTGGTACGCCGACAAGCTCTACAAGTCGTACGTCGGCGAGGACGTCGCCATCCGCAAGCTGCTCTCCAAGGGCATGGAGCGGGCCGGCATCGCCAAGGTCGAGATCGAGCGCACCCGTGACCGCGTGCGGGTCGACATCCACACCGCGCGTCCGGGCATCGTCATCGGTCGCCGTGGCGCCGAGGCCGACCGCATCCGCGGCGAGCTCGAGAAGCTCACCGGCAAGCAGGTCCAGCTGAACATCCTCGAGGTCAAGAACCCCGAGATCGACGCGCAGCTCGTCGCCCAGGGCGTCGCCGAGCAGCTGTCGGGCCGCGTGCAGTTCCGCCGTGCCATGCGCAAGGCCATGCAGACCTCGATGCGCTCGGGTGCCAAGGGCATCCGGATCCAGTGCTCCGGCCGCCTCAACGGCGCCGAGATGTCGCGCACCGAGTTCTACCGCGAGGGCCGCGTTCCGCTGCACACGCTGCGTGCCGACATCGACTACGGCTTCTACGAGGCCCGCACCACCTTCGGCCGCATCGGCGTCAAGGTGTGGATCTACAAGGGTGAGGTCGCCGGCACCAAGGCCGAGCGCCAGGCCCAGCAGGCCGCCCGCGCCGGTGTCCCCGGCCGCAGCGGCCGTCCGTCCCGTGGTGGCGAGCGTGGGGGCGACCGCCCGAGCCGTGGCTCGCGCGGTGGCCGCACCGACGCTCCTGCCGCCGTCGAGGCCCCGGCCGCCGAGGCCGCCGCCCCGACCGAGACCCAGGAGAGCTGACCCATGTTGATGCCGCGTCGCGTCAAGCACCGCAAGCAGCACCACCCCAAGCGTCGGGGTGCTGCGAAGGGTGGCACCTCGCTCGCGTTCGGTGACTTCGGGATCCAGGCCGTCGAGGGCCACTACGTCACCAACCGCCAGATCGAGTCCGCTCGTATCGCCATGACCCGCCACATCAAGCGTGGCGGCAAGGTCTGGATCAACATCTACCCGGACCGCCCGCTCACCAAGAAGCCTGCCGAGACCCGCATGGGTTCCGGTAAGGGCTCGCCGGAGTGGTGGGTCGCCAACGTCAAGCCGGGCCGCGTCATGTTCGAGCTGTCCGGTGTTCCGGAGGACGTCGCCCGTGAGGCGATGCGCCGGGCCATCCACAAGCTGCCCATGAAGTGCCGCTTCATCACCCGAGAGGCCGGTGAGTTCTGATGAGCAACGCCGTTCACGCTCACGAGCTCGACGAGCTCAACGACGTCGACCTCGAGGCCAAGCTGCGCGAGGCCAAGGAAGAGCTGTTCAACCTGCGCTTCCAGGCCGCCACCGGTCAGCTGGAGAGCCACGGCCGCCTGCGCACGGTCAAGAAGGACATCGCCCGCATCTACACCGTGGTCCGTGAGCGCGAGCTCGGGATCCGGACCGCGCCGGGTGCCGAGGAGGAGAACTGATGACTGAGTCCAGCACCGAGACGGTGGACCGCAACTTCCGCAAGACCCGCGAGGGTCTGGTCGTGAGCGACAAGATGGACAAGACCGTGGTCGTGTCCGTCGAGGACCGCGTCAAGCACGCGCTCTACGGCAAGGTCATGCGCCGCAACACCCGGCTCAAGGCCCACGACGAGCAGAACGAGTGTGGCATCGGCGACCGCGTCCTGATCATGGAGACCCGGCCGCTGTCCGCCACCAAGCGCTGGCGCGTCGTCGAGATCCTCGAGCGCGCCAAGTAATTCCCGTTCGGCCAGGCTCACCGCGCAGCGACGCGTTGAGAACCGGCACGACAACCAGGAGAAGAAATGATTCAGCAGGAGTCGCGACTCAAGGTCGCCGACAACACGGGTGCCAAGGAGATTCTCTGCATCCGTGTGCTCGGCGGCTCCGGTCGTCGCTACGCCGGTATCGGTGACGTCATCGTCGCCACCGTCAAGGACGCGATCCCGGGCGGCAACGTCAAGAAGGGCGACGTCGTCAAGGCGGTCATCGTCCGCACCGTCAAGGAGCGCCGTCGTCCCGACGGTTCCTACATCAAGTTCGACGAGAACGCCGCGGTGATCCTCAAGAACGACGGCGAGCCGCGTGGCACCCGCATCTTCGGCCCGGTGGGTCGCGAGCTGCGTGACAAGAAGTTCATGAAGATCATCTCGCTCGCACCGGAGGTGCTGTGATGACCGACCGCAACAAGCCCCACCTGAAGATCAAGAAGGGCGACACCGTCAAGGTGATCGCGGGCAAGGACAAGGGCGCCGAGGGCAAGGTCATCAAGGTCATCCGCGAGGAAGAGCGCGTGATCGTCGAGGGCGTCAACCGGATCAAGAAGCACACCAAGGTCATGGACCAGGGTGGCCGCGCCGGTGTCACCGGCGGCATCATCACCACCGAGGCGCCGATCCACGTGTCCAACGTGATGCTGATCGAGGACGGCAAGCCCGTCCGCATCGGCTTCAAGCGCGTGGACGTCACCAAGCGTCGCCCGGACGGCTCGGAGTACTCCTCCAGCCGCAGCGTGCGCATCTCCCGCAAGACCGGGAAGGAAATCTGATGAGCGAGACCGCAACCGTCGAGGGCACCGAGAAGGTGACCCCCCGCCTCAAGACGAAGTACCGCGAGGAGATCCTCCCGGCACTGCGCAGCGAGTTCGAGATCGCCAACGTCATGCAGGTGCCCGGCCTGACCAAGATCGTGGTCAACATGGGTGTCGGCGAGGCCGCGCGCGACTCGAAGCTGATCGAGGGCGCCATCAAGGACCTCACCGCGATCACCGGCCAGAAGCCGGCCGTGACGAAGGCCCGCAAGTCCATCGCCCAGTTCAAGCTCCGTGAGGGCATGCCGATCGGCACGCACGTCACGCTGCGTGGCGACCGGATGTGGGAGTTCCTCGACCGGCTGCTGTCCCTGGCGCTTCCGCGCATCCGCGACTTCCGGGGCCTCTCGCCCAAGCAGTTCGACGGCCGCGGCAACTACACCTTCGGCCTGACCGAGCAGGTCATGTTCCACGAGATCGACCAGGACAAGGTCGACCGTCAGCGGGGCATGGACATCACGATCGTCACCACGGCCACCAACGACGAGCAGGGACGGGCGCTGCTGAAGCAGCTCGGCTTCCCGTTCGCGGAGAAGTGAGGAACTGACATGGCGAAGACTGCGCTCAAGGTCAAGGCCGCCCGCAAGCCGAAGTTCGCGGTGCGTGGCTACACCCGCTGCCAGCGGTGTGGCCGCCCGAAGTCCGTCTACAGGAAGTTCGGCCTGTGCCGGATCTGCCTGCGCGAGATGGCTCACCGCGGCGAGCTCCCCGGCGTCACCAAGTCCTCCTGGTGAGCAGGAACCACCACCACAACAGCTGAAGGTCCGCACCGCCTGCGCGCGGTCGGAAACCACAGCAGAAGGAACACACATCATGACGATGACTGACCCGATCGCAGACATGCTCACGCGTCTGCGCAACGCCAACCAGGCGTACCACGACGCGGTGGCGATGCCGCACAGCAAGCTCAAGCAGGGCGTTGCCGAGATCCTCAAGCAGGAGGGCTACATCTCCTCCTTCGAGGTCGCCGACAACGAGAACGGCGTCGGCAAGACGCTGACGATCACCCTGAAGTACGGCCGCAACCGCGAGCGCTCCCTGGCCGGCGTACGCCGGATCAGCAAGCCCGGTCTGCGCGTGTACGCCAAGCACACCGGCCTGCCCAAGGTGCTCGGCGGCCTCGGCGTCGCGATCATCTCGACCAGCCAGGGCCTGCTGACCGACCGCCAGGCGAACCAGAAGGGCGTGGGTGGGGAAGTCCTCGCCTACGTCTGGTGAACCGGAACCACTGAGGAAGGAGAGAGAACATGTCGCGCATTGGCAAGCTCCCCGTCCCGGTCCCGGCCGGCGTGGATGTCCAGATCGAGGGTCCGGTCGTGACCGTCAAGGGCCCCAAGGGGTCGCTGACGCACACCGTCGCCTCCCCGATCGTCGTCGAGAAGGGTGAGGGCGTCCTGGACGTCAAGCGCCCCGACGACGAGCGGGTGTCCAAGTCGCTGCACGGTCTGTCGCGCACCCTGATCAACAACATGGTCGTGGGCGTGACGGAGGGCTACGAGAAGAAGCTCGAGATCGTCGGCGTCGGTTACCGCGTGCTCCCCAAGAGCCCTGTCCAGCTGGAGTTCCAGCTCGGCTACTCGCACCCGATCGTCTTCGACGCCCCCGAGGGCATCACATTCACCACGGACGGCCCCACCCGCTTGGGCGTCGTCGGCATCGACAAGCAGCTCGTCGGCGAGGTCGCCGCGAACATCCGCAAGCTGCGCAAGCCCGAGCCCTACAAGGGCAAGGGCGTCCGGTACGCCGGCGAGAACGTCCGCAAGAAGGTCGGAAAGGCTGGTAAGTGATCATGGCTATCACGCTCAAGCACCAGCGGAACCTGTCCAAGCGCGCCAGCTCCAAGCTGCGCCGCCAGATCCGGGGCCGCAAGAAGATCAACGGCACCTCCGAGCGCCCGCGCCTGGTCGTCACCCGTTCGACCAAGCACATCAGCGTTCAGGTCGTCGACGACCTGGTCGGCAAGACGCTCGCGTCGGCGTCGACCATGGAGGGCGACGTCCGCTCCTTCAGCGGCGACAAGACCGCCAAGGCCAAGCTGGTCGGCGAGCTCGTCGCCGAGCGGGCCAAGGCTGCGGGTGTCGAGTCCGTGGTCTTCGACCGCGCCGGTAACAAGTACCACGGTCGCATCGCGGCCCTGGCTGACGCCGCCCGTGAGGGCGGCCTGAGCTTCTGATCGCGAAGAGGACCAAGGAGTCATCATGAGTGAGACCCAGCAGCGCGGACAGCGCGCGGGCGGCGACCGCGGACAGCGCGGTGGCCGTGGCGGTCGCGACGACCGTCGCGGTGGCGCCGAGAAGAGCCAGTACGTCGAGCGCGTCGTCGCGATCAACCGCGTCGCCAAGGTCGTCAAGGGTGGTCGTCGCTTCAGCTTCACCGCCCTGGTGATCGTCGGCGACGGCGACGGCATGGTCGGTGTCGGCTACGGCAAGGCCAAGGAGGTGCCGGCCGCGATCGCCAAGGGTGTCGAGGAGGCGAAGAAGAACTTCTTCCGCGTTCCCCGCATCCAGGGCACGATCCCGCACCCGGTCCAGGGTGAGAAGGCCGCCGGTGTGGTCTTCCTGCGCCCGGCCGCCCCCGGTACCGGTGTCATCGCCGGTGGTCCGGTGCGCGCCGTGCTCGAGTGCGCCGGCATCCACGACGTCCTCAGCAAGTCGCTGGGCTCGTCGAACCAGATCAACATCGTGCACGCGACCGTCGAGGCGCTGAAGATGCTCGAGCAGCCCGAGGCGGTTGCCGCGCGTCGTGGCCTCCCCGTCGAGGACGTCGCTCCGGCGGCCATGCTCAAGGCGAAGGCCCTGGGCGAGGCCGAGGCGAAGGCCAAGGCCGGCGACTCCTCCCAGGCGGTGACGGTCTGATGGCACAGCTCAAGGTTCAGCAGATCAAGTCGACCATCGGCGCCAAGGCCAACCAGCGCGAGACCATCCGCACGCTCGGCCTGAAGCGCATCGGTGACGTCGTCATCAAGGAAGACCGTCCCGAGATCCGGGGCATGGTTAACACCGTTCGTCACCTGGTGACGTTCGAGGTTGTCGGAGGCGAGTGACCATGACTCTCAAGCTTCACCACCTCCGCCCCGCGGAGGGCGCGAAGAAGGCCAAGACCCGTGTGGGTCGCGGTGAGGGCTCGAAGGGTAAGACCGCGGGCCGAGGCACCAAGGGCACCAAGGCGCGCTACCAGGTTCCGGTGGCGTTCGAGGGTGGCCAGATGCCCCTGCACATGCGCCTTCCCAAGCTCAAGGGCTTCAAGAACCCCTTCAAGGTGACCTACCAGGTCGTCAACCTGGACCGGATCAGCAAGCTCTTCCCGGAGGGCGGCGACGTCACCCCGGAGACGCTGGTGGCGCGCGGCGCCGTCCGCAAGGGCGAGCCGGTCAAGGTCCTCGGTCAGGGCGACCTGACCGTCAAGGTCGCGGTGAGCGCGCAGGCGTTCTCCGGTGCGGCCAAGGAGAAGATCGAGGGCGCCGGCGGGACCGTCACGGTCCTCTGACGGACATGTGAGAAGAGCGCGGCGCAGCCTTTTGCCAGGCGGCCGCGCTCTTCTCGTCTCCGCCGTCAGGCCCCCTGTTAGGCTTCCCAGCGGCCAGTCTCCCGACTGGCCATCTCGATGAGAGGACCCGAGTGCTCACCGCGTTCCTGAACGCATTCCGGACCCCGGATCTGCGCCGCAAGCTGCTGTTCGTGCTCGGCATCATCGTCGTCTTCCGTGCCGGATCGCAGATCCCGGCACCGGGCGTGGACGTGGGCAACGTCCACGCGTGCGTGGACCAGGCGACGCACGGTGCGAACGCCGGCCTGTACAGCCTGGTCAACCTGTTCTCCGGCGGTGCGCTGCTGCAGCTGACGATCTTCGCGCTGGGCATCATGCCCTACATCACCGCGAGCATCATCCTGCAGCTGCTGGTGGTCGTCATCCCGCGCCTGGAGTCCCTCAAGAAGGAGGGCCAGGCCGGTCAGACGAAGATCACCCAGTACACCCGGTACCTCACCCTCGGCCTCGCCGTGCTCCAGGCGACCGGCATCGTGGCGCTCGCCCGGTCCGGCAACCTGCTGGCCGGGTGCACCGATCCGCTGCTGCACAACAACGACTCGACCAAGACCTTCCTGGTCCTGGTCGTGACGATGACCGCCGGCACCGCCGTGATCATGTGGCTCGGCGAGCTCATCACCGAGCGCGGCATCGGCAACGGCATGTCCATCCTGATCTTCACCCAGGTCGTCGCGACCTTCCCCGCCTCCATCTGGCAGGTGCAGAAGACCAACGGCTGGTGGACCTTCGGGGTCGTGATCCTCATCGGCATGGCCGTCGTGGGCGCCGTCATCTTCATCGAGCAGGCCCAGCGCCGCATCCCCGTGCAGTACGCGCGCCGCATGGTCGGCCGCAAGATGTACGGCGGCTCCTCGACCTACATCCCGCTCAAGGTGAACCAGGCCGGCGTCATCCCGGTCATCTTCGCGTCGTCGCTGCTCTACCTGCCGGCGATGATCGTGCAGTTCAACCAGAACAGCACCGCGAGCTGGGTCGGCTGGCTCAACAAGTACTTCGTCAACCAGTCGCACCCGCTGCACATGGCGGCGTACTTCCTGTTGATCATCTTCTTCACCTACTTCTACGTCTCGATCACCTTCGACCCCGAAGAGGTATCGGACAACATGAAGAAGTACGGCGGCTTCATCCCCGGGATCCGGGCGGGCAAGCCGACTCAGGACTACCTGTCCTACGTCCTTTCCCGCATCACGCTGCCGGGCGCTCTCTACCTCGGGTTGATCTCGCTCATCCCGATCATCGCGTTCGTCCTGATCGGTGCGAACTCGAACTTCCCCTTCGGCGGTACCTCCATCCTGATCATGGTGGGTGTCGCACTGGACACGGTGAAGCAGATCGAGAGCCAGCTCCAGCAGCGCAACTACGAAGGATTCTTGAGGTAGCACGCGATGAGACTTCTGCTCATGGGCCCGCCGGGCGCCGGCAAGGGCACGCAGGCCAAGGGGGTTGCCGAGCACTTCGGCATCCCGGCGATCTCCACCGGCGACATCTTCCGCGCCAACGTCTCGCAGGGCACGCCGCTCGGCATCGAGGCCAAGTCCTACATGGACAAGGGCGAGTACGTCCCCGACTCGGTGACCAACCTGATGGTGCGCAACCGCATCGACGAGCCCGACGCCGCCCCCGGCTTCCTGCTGGACGGCTACCCGCGCACCCTCGCGCAGGTCGAGGAGCTCGACGGCATGGTCAAGCACACCGGCCACGCGATCGACGCGGTCGTGGTGATCACCGCCGACCCGGAGGAGCTCATCGCCCGCCTGCTGCAGCGCGCCCAGATCGAGGGCCGCGCCGACGACACCGAGGACGTCATCCGGCGCCGCCAGGAGCTGTACGCCGAGGAGACCGAGCCGCTCATCGCCGTCTACAAGGACCGCGGCCTGGTGCACGAGGTCGACGGCATGGGCGAGGTCGCCGAGGTCAGCAAGCGGATCTTCGACGCACTCGACGTCGTCCAGCAGAGCTGAGCGCTTTGTCGTTGCTCGGCTCGCGCCGGATCGAGGTCAAGACCCCGGAGCAGGTGCGTCTCATGCGGCGCGCCGGCCTCGTCGTCGGCCGGACGCTGGAGGTGCTGCGCGGGGCGGCGGTCGCGGGCGTGACCACCGCGGAGCTGGACCGGCTGGCCGAGGACACGATCCGCGCAGCGGGCGCCGTACCGTCGTTCCTGGGGTACGGCGATCCGCCGTTCCCCGCCACGATCTGCACCTCCGTCAACGACGAGGTCGTGCACGGCATCCCGGGCGACCGGGTGCTCGCCGACGGTGACGTGGTCTCCATCGACTGCGGTGCCATCGTCGAGGGCTGGCACGGGGACGCCGCGATCACGGTCCCGGTCGGGACGATCAAGCCCGACGTCGCCGAGCTGCTGCGCGTGACCGAGGAGTCCCTGTGGGCCGGCCTCGCCGCCGCGGCCGACGGCGGGCGGGTCACCGACATCTCGGCCGCGGTGGAGCGCTCGGTGCGCAGCCACGGCGGCTACGGCATCGTCGAGGACTACACCGGTCACGGCATCGGCACCGCGATGCACATGGAACCCGATGTGCCCAACTTCGGGCGCCCGGGCCGCGGCCCGCGGCTCAAGCCCGGAGTGGCCCTGGCCGTCGAGCCGATGATCACCCTCGGCGACAAGCACACCGACGTCGCCGTCGACGAGTGGACCGTCGTCACCGCCGACGGCTCCTGGGCCGCCCACTTCGAGCACACCTTCGCGCTCACCGAGCGCGGGGTGTGGGTGCTGACCGCGCTGGACGGTGGCGAGGAGCGACTGACCGGCCTCGGCGTACCTTTCGGCGGCGAGGCAGACTGAGGGCATGGGTCACGACCCCCTCCAGGTGATCACCCCGGCCGCGCTGCCGCAGCGGCCGCTGCTGTTCGCCTCCGGCGCCCAGGCGTACGTCGCCGACGAGGTGCTCGAGACGCTGACGACCCCCGACGGGTCGGACACGGCGTGGGCGGACCGCGTGGTCGCGGGGCTGGCCCCCGGGCAGCGGGCGCTCGGTGCGCTCTCGTTCGCGGCCGGCGCCCCCGGCATCTTCCACCGGGTCGTCGGTGGAGAGCGCGCCCTGGTCGGCCCGACCGGCGTACGGACCGGTCGCACCTACCGGGTCGCGGAGTTCCCCACCGCCGAGAAGTACGCCGAGATGGTGGCCGCTGCGCTCGAGCAGATCGCCACCGGTGCGCTGCACAAGGTGGTGCTGGGACGCTGCCTGGACGTGGTGAGCGACCCGCCACTGGTGGCCGCCGAGGTCATCGACCGGCTGCTCGCGACGCGGCCGGGCCGCTACGTGTTCTCGGTGCCGCTGCAGGAGCAGTCCGTCGCGGGCCCGCTGCTGCTCGGCGCCAGCCCGGAGCTGCTGGTGCGTCGCGAGGGCGACCTGATCACCTGCACCCCGCTAGCCGGTTCGGCGCCCCGCTCGGACGACGCCGACGAGGACGCGGCGCGCGCCGCGGGGCTGCTGGCGTCCGCCAAGGACCTCGCCGAGCACGCCTTCGTCGTCGACGCGATCGTGCATGCCCTCAAGGACGTGTGCGTCGAGGTGGAGTCGCCGGCGGGCCCGGAGCTGATGGCGACCGACACCGTGTGGCACCTCGCCTCACCGATCCGAGCCCGGCTCGCGGCGGGCCTGGACGGGCCGAGCGCGCTGCGGCTGGCCCAGATGCTGCATCCCACGCCGGCCGTCGGCGGCGTACCCACCGAGGCAGCCAACGCCACGATCGCCGCCCTCGAGGGCGACCTGCGCGACTACTTCGCGGGCTGCGTCGGCTGGGTCGACGGCAACGGCGACGGAGAGTTCGCCGTCACGATCCGCTCGGCCGTCATCGACGGCGACCGGCTGCGCCTCTTCGCCGGCGCGGGCATCGTCGCCGGCTCCGACCCGGCGCTCGAGGTCATCGAGACCGGCGCCAAGCTGGCCACCATGGGACGCGTGACCGGGCTGTCCGAGTTCGGCGCCTGACCGCCCCCCATGGGACACTGGTCCTGACGGGGGGAGTACTCCTTCGCCACGGGCTCGTCATCACGGACCTCCGATGAGGTTCCGGTCCCGTGGGTCGCGCCGCCAGGCGCGGCGGAAGAGACCTCGAGCGATCCGCCGACCGCTCCAGGAGCTCCCATGCACGTCACCTCCCTCGAATGGGGAATCACCCTCGCCGTCACCATCGGCGTCCTGCTGTTCGACCTCGTGGCCATCGGCCGCAACCCGCGCGAGCCGTCGCTGCGCGAGTGCGCCCTGGCCCTCGCGGTGTACGTCGGTGGCGCCATCGCCTTCGGCACCTGGATCTTCCTCGACCACGGTCACGACTACGGCGTGCAGTTCTTCGCCGGCTGGCTGACCGAGTACAGCCTCTCGATCGACAACCTCTTCGTCTTCCTGCTGCTCATGGCGGCGCTCAAGGTTCCGCGGCACTTGCAGCAGGAGGCGCTGCTCGTCGGGATCGTGCTGGCCCTGCTCTTCCGCGGCGTCTTCATCGCGCTCGGCTACACGCTGGTCCAGAACTTCTCGGCGATCTTCTACGTGTTCGGGGCGTTCCTGGTCTACACGGCCGCGAAGCTGGTGCGCTCCTACGGCGAGGACGAGGACGAGCACCCCGAGGACGGTGCGATCGTGCGCTTCGCCCGCACCCACCTCAACGTCGGCGACGAGTTCCACGGCCTGCGCCCCTGGTACTCCACGCCTGCCGGCCGGGTGCTGTCGCCGATGGTCGTCGTCATCGTCGCCCTCGGCGTGACCGACCTGCTGTTCGCGCTCGACTCGATCCCCGCCATCTTCGGCATCACCCAGGAGCCGTACCTGGTCCTCACGGCCAACGTGTTCGCGCTGATGGGCCTGCGCCAGCTGTACTTCCTGCTCGGCGGGCTGCTGCAGCGGCTGGTGTACCTGTCGCTGGGCCTGGCCTTCATCCTGGCCTTCATCGGCGTGAAGCTGGTCCTCCACGCGCTCCACGAGAACGAGCTGCCCTTCATCAACGGCGGCCACGGCGTGCATGTGCCGGACATCGACTCCCTGACCAGCCTCGCGGTCATCATCGTCACCCTGGTGGTCACCGCGGTGGCCAGCCTGCGGCGGTCGGCGCGGGACGAGAGGCAGCCTGTCGCATAGGGTGCTCAGCGAACCGATGCCGGACGAACGAGGGGATTCGTGGACCGACTCCAGGTGCAGTGGGCAGGCTCCGCCCGCACCTTCGACGGGCCCCGCGTGGTCGTGGGCCGGGAGGCCGACTGCGACGTCCTCGTCTCCGACGGCCGTGCGTCGCGGCATCACGTGTACCTGCACCGCGAGCCCGACGGCTGGGTGCTGACCGACGCCAGCAGCAACGGCACCTACGTCGCCGGGCAGCGCATCAGCCGGGTCCCCCTCGGGCCGCAGCCGCTCACGGTGAACCTGGGTGACCCGGCGGGGGAGCCGGTGGTGGTGGCGGTCGTCGTACCGGCTCCGGCTCCGGCGCCCGCCCCCGCGCCGCCGCCCCCACCGGCACCCACCCCGACCCCCGCTCCCGCCCCAGCCCCGCCGGACAGCTCGCGTCCGGTCGCGGTCCTGCCGCCCGGCCACGTCCCGCACGGCCACTCGATCGTGCGTCCCCAGCACCAGCAGGCCGGTCGCAGCCTGACGATCGGGCGGGAGGCCGGCAACGACATCGTGCTGGACGACCCGCTGGTCAGCCGCCGTCACGCCCGCCTGGACCTCGGCTCGCCGTCCAGTCCCGCAGTGATCCACGACCTCGGCAGCTTCAACGGCGTGTTCGTGGCCGGCCAGCGCATCCACGGCGCGGCGCACCTGCCGCCGGGCGTCGAGGTCGGGCTGGGCAACCAGAGCTTCCACTGGGACGGACGCCAGCTCGTCGCGTCGGCGACGACCCACGAGTTCACCCTGTACGCCGACGCGCTCACCCAGGTGGTGGGTGGTGGGCGGCGGCTGATCGACAACATCAGCTTCCAGCTCGCGCCCTCCACGCTGACCGCCGTCATCGGGCCGTCCGGCGCCGGCAAGTCCACCCTGCTCGGCGCACTGACCGGCCTGAAGCCCGCCTCGCACGGCCGGGTCGTGTGGCAGGGCCACGACCTCTACGCCAACTACGACCAGCTCCGCTTCCAGATCGGCCTGGTGCCGCAGCAGGACATCCTGCACCCACAGCTGAAGGTCAAGCAGGGCCTGGGGTACGCCGCCCGGCTCCGGCTGCCGCCCGACACCACGGCCCGCGAGCGCGACCTGCGGGTCCACCAGGTCGCCCACCAGCTGCAGCTCACCGAGCGCCTCGACAACCGGATCGGCACCCAGCTCTCCGGCGGCCAGCGCAAGCGCGTCTCGATCGCCACCGAGCTGCTGACCGCGCCCCCGCTGCTCTTCCTCGACGAGCCGACCTCCGGCCTCGACCCGGGGCTCGACCTGGAGGTGATGCGCCAGCTGCGCACCCTCGCCGACGACGGCCGGGTCGTCATGGTCGTCACGCACTCGGTGCTCGCGCTCGACCTGTGCGACAACGTGATGGTGCTCGCCCCGGGCGGGAGGATCGCCTACTTCGGCCCGCCCGCCGGTGTGCTCGCGCACTTCGGGCGCTCCAGCTACCCGGAGGTGTTCGACCTGCTGGACGCGCCGGACCTCTGGAGCCGGATCCCGGCCCGGCCGCAGCCGGCTCCCGCTCCGGTGACGCGCCAGCACGGCTCCGGCGTACCCACTCCGCACCGGCAGTCGGTCGGCCGCCAGCTGACCACCCTGGTCTCGCGCAACCTGGCCGTGGTGATGGCCGACCGGCTGCTGCTCGGCATGCTGCTGCTCCTGCCGCTGATCCTGGGCGGGCTGAGCCGGCTGGTCCCCGGCCGCGACGGGATGTCGCTGTGGCGCACGCTGAAGTGTGCCGACGGCATGAAGCGGATCGCGCACGGCCAGTGCCGCGGACCCGACGGCCACACCGTCCATGCCCTGTACGTCGCCACCGAGGCCACCCAGCGGCTGACCGTGCTCATCGTCGCGGCCTGCCTGATGGGCGCGGCCATCGCGATCCGCGAGCTGGTGGGGGAGCGGCCCATCTTCAAGCGTGAGTACGCCGTCGGCCTGTCCCCGGGCGTCTACTTCACCAGCAAGGTGCTGGTCCTCGGCACCGCCGCGTTCGTGCAGGGCCTGCTGGTCACGTTCATCGCCACCGTCGGGCTCCCGCCACCGGACGGCACCGCCGGCGCGGTCCGGGTCGCGCTCGCGATCGCCGCGCTCGCGTTCACGATGTCGGTCGTCGGCCTCGCGCTGTCGGCGGTGGTGACCAGCAGCGAGCAGACCATGCCCGCGCTGGTCGGCATCATCATGCTGCAGCTGGTGCTGTCGGGTGCCCTGTTCGAGATCGCGGGCCGCCCGGGCCTCGAGCAGGTGGCCTGGCTGTCCCCCTCACGCTGGGCGTACGCCGCCTCCGCCTCCGCGATCGGGCTGGTCCGCGGCCAGACCGAGCGCAGCCACGAGGACTGGATCGCGCTCTCGGGCGGCGGTCACTACCCGATGGACCTGGGCATGCTGGCCCTGCTCTGCCTGCTCTCGCTGATCGTCGGGCTGATCATGGTCCGCCGCAGCGCCACCGCCGACGACTGACCGCCGAGTTCAGACTTGTGGTCAGCCGAATCCAGAGTTTCGGCTGACCACAAGGCCGAACTCGCGGGTCAGGAGACGGGCCAGCAGACATCGGTGACGTGGGCCAGCAGGTCCCCGGGCTGCCCGGTGGGGTGGTAGCGCTCCCGCACCGGCCCGCTGGCCGTGCGCGCCTGCTCGGCCACCCACAGCCCGACCGCGCTGTAGGCCTGGTCGAGGTCGACCATCGGGCCGTCGTACCGGGTGACGGCGAGGCGGGCCGCCGGGATCTCGGCGATCTCGACCCGGCCGCCGGGCCGGAACCCGTCGACGAGGTCGATGGGGCCGACCGGCAGGTAGGCGACGAGCTCGCCGACCTCGTCGGTGAAGGCCTCGGTGGGGAAGAGGGCGCCGTCGGGGCCGGTGCGGGTCAGGCCCGAGGAGAGCAGCACGCCGTGCAGCTCGGTGAACGCCCCCATCCACCAGGCGACCCACTCGGCGGCCTGCACCGTCTCCCGGATCGCGAGGACGGTCGTGGCGGGCTCGTCGCGGTACTCCACCTGCGCCGGCGAGGGCGAGGTCAGCAGCCGGCGCAGCGAGTCGACGGTCTCCTGGGTCTCCTGCAGCTGCCGGCTCATCCGCTCCAGGTGCGCGGCGACGGTGTCGTTGAGCGTGCCCTGGTCCGGCGCGGTCAGCACGGTGCGCACGTCGTCGACCGGCATGTCGAGTGCCCGCAGCCGGCGGATCAGCTGCGCCTGGGCGACCTGGTCGGTCCCGTAGTAGCGGTACCCGCTGTGCTCGTCGACGCGGGCGGGCGCCAGCAGCCCGACGTCGTGGTAGTGGCGCAGCGCCTTGACCGACAGGAAGGTCATCCGCGAGAAGTCCCCGATGCTGAGCAGCTCCGTCATGTCCTTGAGCCAACACCCTCCCGCAAGGGGAGGGTCAACGGGCTTGACCCTCCCGTTACGGGAGGCCGGAGAACAGGTCCATGACCACCTCACACACCCTCGAACACCGCACCCGCCAGGCAGCCGAGCCCGCAGGACCGGGCCTGCTGCCCCTCGCCGTCCTGCTGGGCGGCACCTTCCTGGTCGTCCTCGACTTCTTCATCGTCAACGTCGCGCTGCCCCAGCTGCAGACCGACCTCCACGCCGGCGAGAGCGGCCTGGAGTGGGTCGTGGCCGGCTACGGCCTGAGCTTCGGCGCCCTCCTGATGGCCGTCAGCCGCCTCGGCGAGCGCTGGGGCCGCCGCAGGATGTACGCCGCCGGCGTGCTCGTCTTCGTCGCCGCCTCCGCCCTCTGCGGCGCCGCCCCCACCATCGGCGTGCTGGTCGCCGCCCGGGTGGTGCAGGGCGTCGGAGCCGCGATGCTGGCGCCGATGGTGCTGGCGCTCATCGGCGACATCTACCAGGGCCCGGCCCGCCTGCGGGCGCTCGGCACCTACTCCACGGTGATGGGCGTCGCCGCGGCCGGCGGCCAGCTCGTCGGCGGCCTGCTCATCCAGGCCGACCCGGCCGGGCTCGCGTGGCGCTCGGTCTTCCTGGTGAACGTGCCGCTCGGGCTGCTCGTGCTGGTCGCGGTGCCGCGGGTGCTCCCGCGGGTGGCCGCGGACCGGACCGCCCGGGTCGACGTGCCCGGCCTGGTGCTCGCCACGGCCGGGACGACCGCGGTCATCCTCCCGCTGCTCGAGGGCCGTCGTCTCGGCTGGCCGCTGTGGACCTGGGCCAGCCTCGCGGCGGGCGCGCTGCTCGCGGTGGCGTTCGTGCGCTGGTCGGCGGCCGTGGTGGCGCGTGGACGTACGCCGCTGTTCGACCCGGCCGCCTTCGCCTCCCCGGCCGTCCGCCGGGGGCTGGTCGGGCAGATCCTGCTGTTCTGCGGGATGGCGTCGTTCTTCCTGGTCCTGGCGCTCTACCTCCAGGTCGGCCGCGGCCTGAGCCCGCTGGCCTCCGGCGCGGTGTTCACGCCGCTGGCGCTCGCCTACATGGCCGGCACCCGCCGCGCGAGCGCGCTCGTCGCCCGGTACGCCGCACGGGCGGTCGCCGGAGGTGCCGTCCTGTTCACCCTGGGCCACCTGCTCCTGCTCGCCGCGGTCGAGGTGGAGGGCGACGGCGGCAGCGTGCTCGCGCTGGTCCCCGGCCTGGTCGTCGCGGGAGCCGGGATGGGGATCTGCCTGAGCGCGCTCGTCGGCACGGTGATGGGCGCCGTGCCGCCGGTCCACGCGGCGACCGTCAGCGGCACCCTGTCGACGGTCCAGCAGCTCGGCAACTCGATCGGGGTGGCCCTGATCGGGCTGGTCTTCTTCGGTGTCGCGGTGCACGGCATCGACGTCGCGTTCGTCAGCAGCCTGGCCTGTCTGGCGGCCGGGACCGCGGTGCTGGCGGTGCTCGCCTCACGCCCGAGCGGGAATGCGGAGGCGGTCTCCGGCCTTGGGTCGAGGTGACTCTCGCGCTCTCCGTCCTGGACCTCGTCCCCGTCCGCGCCGACCAGACCACCGGTGACGCCGTCGCCGCGTCGGTCCGGTTGGCGCGGGCCGCGGACGAGCTGGGCTATCGGCGCTACTGGGTGGCCGAGCACCACAACATGCCCGCGGTCGCGGCCACCAACCCGCCGGTCCTCATCTCCCTGCTCGCCGCGCAGACCTCGCGGATCCGGGTCGGGTCCGGTGGCGTGATGCTGCCCAACCACGCCCCGCTGGTCGTGGCCGAGCAGTTCGCGCTGCTAGAGGCCGCCTTCCCGGGCCGGATCGACCTCGGCATCGGCCGCGCGCCCGGCACCGACCCGGTGACCAGCTGGGCGCTGCGGCACGGCGCCGGGGGAGTCGACGACGAGGCCGTCAACCGCTTCCCCGAGTACGTCGACAACGTGCTCGCCATGATGGAGCCGGCCGGCGTAGGGCTGTCCCTGCGCGACCGCACCCACACCCTGCGCGCCACCCCCGCCGCGTCGTCGGTGCCGCAGATCTGGCTGCTCGGCTCCTCGGACTACTCGGCGCGGCTCGCGGCCGAGAAGGGGATGCCCTATGTCTTCGCGCACCACTTCTCCGGCAGCGGCACCGCCGAGGCGCTGGAGCTGTACCGGTCGACGTTCCAGCCGTCGCCGGAGTTGGCCGAGCCCCGCACCTTCCTCACCGTCAACGCCGCCGTGGCCGAGACCGCCGAGGAGGCCCACCGCCTCGCGCTGCCCCAGCTGCTCCAGATGGCCGCCCTGCGCACCGGCCGCCCCCTCGGGCCCCAGCAGCTCGTCGAAGACGCTGAGGACCAGGTCGAGGCGGGCCTGGACCACGCCCGGCAGGGACTCGTCGACGCGATGAGCCGGCGCTGGGTGATCGGCGACCCGGCGGGGGCGCGGCAGGAGATCGAGTCGCTCGCGGCGACGTACGGCGTGGACGAGGTGATGGTCAACCCCGTGGCCGGCGCTCTCGCGGGCGCCGATCCGCGCTCCGCCGTACGCCGGGAGGACACCCTGCGCCTCCTGGCCGGCTGAGCACTGCGCCGATTCGGCATTCTGTCAAGAGCACTCATAGACTGGCGTGTCGGTCCAACGTGGGTTCTTGCGTGGTGCAAGGACCTGACGAGGTCCACCTCTCCGGCCTGCCGGAGCGGAGGTTCCCGGACCACCGGTAGACAACCCCAACCCGAAGGACGGCATGGCGAAGAAAGAAGGCGTCATCGAGATGGAGGGCTCCGTTGTGGAGGCCCTCCCGAACGCCATGTTCCGCGTGGAGCTGAGCAACGGCCACAAGGTCCTTGCTCACATCAGCGGAAAGATGCGCCAGCACTACATCCGGATCCTCCCCGAGGACCGCGTGGTGGTGGAGCTCTCGCCGTACGACCTGTCCCGTGGGCGGATCGTCTACCGCTACAAGTAAGCCCGCCGGCTTGCTTGACGCCACAAGAAGAAAGGGCTGACTCATGAAGGTCAACCCGAGCGTGAAGCCGATCTGTGACAAGTGCAAGGTGATCCGTCGCCACGGCCGCGTCATGGTGATCTGCGAGAACCCGCGCCACAAGCAGCGCCAGGGCTGAGCGAACCGCTCCACCCCGGCACTGCAGCACAACTGAAGAACACCTCTACGCGATCGCTTAGCCGTCGGAAGACGGTGAACCACCTCCGGAACGGATGGCCGGAGCTGGGATCAGATATCCCGGAACGCATCGCGACCAGACCACCGTGTACCGAAGGGACCGCCATTCATGGCACGCCTCGTTGGTGTTGACCTCCCGCGCGACAAGCGCATCGAGGTCGCTCTCACCTACATCTACGGCATCGGCCGTACCCGCGCCCAGCAGCTGCTGGCCGCAACCGGGGTCAACCCGGATCTCCGCGTCCACGAGCTGGGCGACGAGGAGCTGGTCAAGCTCCGCGACGAGATCGAAGCCAACTTCAAGATCGAGGGTGACCTCCGTCGCGAGGTCCAGGCCGACATCCGCCGCAAGATCGAGATCGGCTCCTACCAGGGTCGGCGTCACCGCATGGGCCTCCCGGTCCGCGGCCAGCGCACCAAGACCAACGCGCGTACCCGCAAGGGTCCCAAGCGCACCGTTGCCGGCAAGAAGAAGGCGAAGTGATCTGAGTGCCTCCCAAGACTCGCGCGGCCGCTAAGAAGGTCCGCCGCAAGGAGAAGAAGAACGTCGCTCAGGGCGAGGCCCACATCAAGAGCACGTTCAACAACACGATCGTCACGATCACCGACCCCACGGGTGCGGTCATCTCGTGGGCCTCTGCCGGCACCGTCGGCTTCAAGGGCTCCCGCAAGTCCACGCCGTACGCCGCGCAGATGGCCGCCGAGGCCGCCGGTCGTCGGGCGATGGAGCACGGCATGAAGAAGATCGACGTCTTCGTCAAGGGCCCGGGCTCGGGCCGCGAGACGGCGATCCGCTCGCTGGGTGCGATCGGCCTCGAGGTCGGCACCATCCAGGACGTGACCCCCGCCCCGCACAACGGCTGCCGCCCGCCCAAGCGCCGGCGCGTCTGAGACCGAAGGAGACTGACCGATGGCCCGTTACACCGGACCCCTGACCAAGAAGTCCCGCCGGCTCGGCGTGGACCTCGTCGGCGGCGACGCCGCCTTCGAGAAGCGCCCCTACCCGCCCGGCCAGCACGGCCGCGCGCGGATCAAGGAGAGCGAGTTCCGCAACCAGCTGCAGGAGAAGCAGAAGGCCCGCTTCACCTACGGCGTCCTGGAGAAGCAGTTCCACAAGTACTACGTGGAGGCTGCTCGTCGCCAGGGCAAGACCGGCGACAACCTGCTCCAGCTGCTCGAGTGCCGCCTCGACAACGTGGTCTACCGTGCCGGCTTCGCCCGCACCCGCCGCCACGCCCGCCAGCTCGTGTCCCACGGGCACTTCCTGGTCAACGGCAAGAAGGTCGACATCCCGTCGTACCAGGTGGCCCAGTACGACATCATCGATGTCCGTGCGAAGTCCCTGGAGATGACGCCGTTCATCGTGGCTCGTGAGACCCACGGCGAGCGGGTCGTCCCGGCCTGGCTGCAGGCGCTCCCGAACCGCATGCGGATCCTGGTGCACCAGCGCCCCGTGCGTGAGCAGATCGACCTGCCCATCCAGGAGCAGCTCATCGTGGAGTACTACTCCAAGAAGTAATCGCCGGGCGCTTCGCCCCGGACCCGATCATGGGTCCGGGGCGGAGCGGCCCCGGATCCGTCGTACCTCTTCTCCACCTCACATATCTGGGTCCTCATATAGCGGTCGGCCCGGAAAGGAAAAGAAAAAGTGCTCATCGCACAGCGCCCCACCCTGTCGGAAGAGACCGTCGACCAGTTCCGTTCGCGGTTCGTCATCGAGCCGCTGGAGCCGGGCTTCGGCTACACGCTGGGCAACTCGCTCCGTCGCACCCTGCTGTCCTCCATCCCCGGTGCTGCCGTCACGAGCATCAAGATCGACAGCGTCCTGCACGAGTTCTCCACCATCGAGGGCGTCAAGGAGGACGTCACCGAGATGATCCTGAACCTCAAGGGTCTGGTGGTCTCCTCCGAGCACGACGAGCCGGTCACCATGTACCTGCGCAAGTCGGGTGCCGGTGACGTCACCGCCGCGGACATCGCGCCGCCGGCCGGCGTCGAGGTGCACAACCCCGACCTGAAGATCGCCACCCTGGGCGACAACGGCAAGCTCGAGATGGAGCTCGTCGTGGAGCGTGGCCGTGGCTACGTCTCCGCCGTCCAGAACAAGGGTGCCGACAACGAGATCGGCCGGATGCCCGTCGACTCGATCTACAGCCCCGTGCTGAAGGTCAGCTACAAGGTCGAGGCCACCCGTGTCGAGCAGCGCACCGACTTCGACAAGCTCGTCATCGACGTCGAGACCAAGCCCTCGATCCTGCCCCGCGACGCCATCGCGTCGGCCGGCAAGACCCTGGTCGAGCTCTTCGGCCTGGCCCGTGAGCTCAACGTCGAGGCCGAGGGCATCGACATCGGCCCGTCGCCGGTCGACGAGCAGCTCGCCGCCGACCTCGCCCTCCCGGTCGAGGACCTGCAGCTGACCGTCCGGTCCTACAACTGCCTCAAGCGCGAGGGCATCCACACCGTGGGTGAGCTCATCAGCCGCTCGGAGCAGGACCTGCTGGACATCCGCAACTTCGGTGCCAAGTCGATCGACGAGGTCAAGGCCAAGCTGGTCGAGATGGGCCTGTCCCTCAAGGACAGCGCGCCCGGCTTCGACCCGACCGCCGCCCTCGCGGCGTACGGCGACGACGACTACGACGAGGACGAGTCGGCCCTCGAGGACGAGTCCTTCTGATCGAACTGCCCTCCCGGCAGCCACCTCCGGTACCTGACACGGCCGGACCACTACCCGAGTACCTGACACGGCTCGGGAGATAGAGAGAGAACAATGCCCAAGCCCAAGAAGGGTCCCCGCCTCGGCGGCTCGGCCGCCCACCAGCGACTGATCCTGTCGAACCTGGCGACCGCGCTCTTCGAGCACGGCCGGATCACCACCACCGAGGCCAAGGCCCGCACCCTGCGGCCGTACGCCGAGAAGCTGGTGACCAAGGCGAAGAAGGCCCACGCCGGCGAGAACCCGCTGCACCAGCGTCGCGAGGTCCTCAAGGACATCCGGGACAAGGGCGTCGTGCACACCCTGTTCACCGAGATCGCTCCGCTCGTCGCGGACCGCCCCGGTGGCTACACCCGGATCACCAAGATCGGCAACCGTGCGGGCGACAACGCCCCCATGGCGGTCATCGAGCTCGTGACCGAGGCGTTCACCCCGGCTCCGGCCAAGGCCAAGCCTGCTGCGGCTCCGGCCGAGCCGGCCGCCGCCGCTCCGGTCGAGGAGACCCCGGCGGAGGAGACCCCCGAGGTCGAGGGCGACGTGACGACCGAGGCCGCGGCCGAGGAGCGTCTCGAGGAGGAGGCCCCCGAGGTCGCCGCCGAGGCTCCGGTCGAGGAGACCGAGGAGTCCTGAGCCCCGCTCAGCAGATCCAGCAGTAGACGGACGGCCCGTCCCCGCTCAGGCGGGGGCGGGCCGTCCGGCGTCTCCGGGCATGTGGGGGAGGACCTGCTGCGACCGTAGACTGGACCCCATGAGCATCGACCTCGGAACGCCCCGTCTGATCGACGACGCCGGCCGGCAGGTGCTGCTCGCGGACCCGCGCGGGTACTGCGCGGGCGTCGACCGGGCGGTGGTGACGGTGGAGCAGGCGCTGGACCTGTACGGCGCCCCCGTCTACGTGCGCAAGCAGATCGTGCACAACAAGCACGTCGTGGCGAACCTGGAGTCGCGCGGCGCGATCTTCGTCGAGGAGCTCGACGAGGTCCCCGAGGGGGAGACCGTCGTCTTCTCCGCCCACGGCGTCTCGCCGGCCGTCCACCGGCAGGCCGAGGAGCGCTCGCTCAAGACCATCGACGCCACCTGCCCGCTGGTCACCAAGGTGCACCGCGAGGCCGTGCGGTTCGCGCGCGAGGGCTACACGATCCTGCTCATCGGCCACGCCGGCCACGAGGAGGTCGAGGGCACCGCGGGCGAGGCACCCGACCAGACCGTCCTGGTCGAGCACCCCGACGACGTCGACCGGCTGGAGTTCGCCCCGGACGCCAAGCTCGCCTGGCTCTCCCAGACGACCCTCAGCGTCGACGAGACCATGGAGACCGTACGCCGCCTCCGCGCGAAGTTCCCGCAGCTGGAGGACCCGCCGTCGGACGACATCTGCTACGCGACCCAGAACCGCCAGGTCGCGGTGAAGGAGATCGGGGCGGCCGCCGACCTGGTCATCGTGGTGGGCTCGGCGAACTCCTCGAACTCGGTGCGCCTGGTCGAGGTCGCCCTCGAGGCCGGCGCCAAGGCGTCGTACCGCATCGACGACGTGACCGAGCTCGATCCCGCCTGGCTCGACGGCGTCTCGTCGGTGTCGGTGACCTCCGGTGCCTCGGTGCCCGACCACCTCGTGCAGGAGGTGCTGGCCTACCTCGCCGAGCGCGGCTTCCCGGACGCCCGGCCGGTGCAGACCGCCGAGGAGACGCTCGCGTTCTCGCTGCCCAAGGAGCTGCACAAGGACCTCAAGGCAGCCGGCCGCTGATGGCTCGCTACCTCGACGTCCATCCGGACAACCCCCAGCCGCGTGCGCTGCAGCAGATCGTCGCGGCGCTCCAGGACGACGCGCTGATCGCCTACCCGACCGACTCGGGCTATGCGCTGGGCTGCCGGATCGGCAACCGGGACGGCCGCGACCGGATCCTGAAGATCCGCGGCCTCGACGACAAGCACCACTTCACCCTGGTGTGCCGCGACTTCTCCCAGCTCGGGCAGCTCGTGCACGTCGACAACTCCGCGTTCCGGGCCATCCGCTCCGCGACGCCCGGGCCCTACACGTTCATCCTGCCGGCCATGCCCGAGGTGCCCAAGCGGCTGCTGCATCCCAAGAAGCGCACCGTCGGCGTCCGCATCCCCGACCACGTCTTCGTGCAGGCGCTGCTCGAGGAGCTCGGCGAGCCGCTGCTCAGCTCCACGCTCATTCTGCCGGGCGAGACCGAGCCGCGGACGATGGGCTGGGAGATCAAGGAGGACCTCGACCACGAGGTCGACATCGTCGTGGAGGCCGGCGAGGTCAAGCCGGAGCCCACCACGGTCGTGGACTGGTCCGAGGGCGCGCCGGAGGTCATGCGGCGCGGCGCGGGCGACCCCGACAGGTTCTGAGGCGTTCTTCATCTTCTCTCAAGGTGGGCGTGCCTAGCCTGCCTGGTATGACTGCCCCGGGTGTGCCATCGGCGCCGGCTGCCAAGCCGGGACGGCGTCGTCGCCGGCGCCGTTGGGTACGGCCCACCCTGATCGGGCTGGCGGTCCTGCTGGTCCTCCTGGGCGGAGCGGCGTTCTGGGGCTACCGAACGATGGCGGGCAAGATCCACACCTTCGACGCCGCCGGCGTCGCCGCCCACCGGCCGAACCCCACCGGCGGAGAGAACGTGCTGCTCATCGGCACCGACTCCCGCGCGGGTGCGAGCGGCGTCCTGGGCGGGCGCGGCGACGCGGTGGGCCGTTCCGACACCACGATCCTCGTGCACGTCTTCTCCGGCAGCCGCCGCGCGGTAGCGGTGTCGATCCCGCGTGACTCGCTGGTCACGGTGCCGTCCTGCCGGCTGCCCGACGGCACCTGGACCCAGCCGCAGCACGACGTCATGTTCAACTCTGCGTTCAGTGTGGGCGACACGGTGGAGGGCAATCCCGCGTGCACCCAGAACACCGTCGAGAAGCTGACCGGGCTGCGGATCGACCACACCGTCGTCGCCAACTTCGCGGGCTTCGCCGCCCTGTCGGACGCTGTCGGCGGCGTCGAGGTCTGCGTGCCGAACGCGGTCTACCAGGACGACCTCCGCCCACAGATGACCACCCGTGGACGACTGCTGTTCCACGCCGGCCGCCAGCTGGTCGAGGGTGCGAAGGCGCTGGACTACGTGCGGATCCGGCACGGGCTCGGCGACGGCTCCGACATCGGGCGGATCAAGCGCCAGCAGGCGTTCCTGTCCTCGATGATCGACACGATCCGCAAGCAGGGCCTGACCTCCAGCCACCTGCTGCCGCTCGTCGACGCCGCCACGGCGAACCTGACCTTCGACCCCGGCCTCGGCTCGCCCCTCAAGCTGATGTCCTTCGCCATGGGCCTGCGGCACCTACAGCCGTCCGACATCGACTTCGTGACCGTCCCCTGGCGGTACGACGGCTACCGGGTCGCGATCGTCGAGCCGGCCGCGCGGCGGCTGTGGGCCGCGCTGCGCAACGACCAGCCCGTGACCGGGCCGGCGGGGGCGCACCGGCATCGCCATCCTGCGGTGCCCAGGACCGTCCTGGTCGGCGGCCGCACCGCCAGCACGAATCCCTGTGCGAACCTGACCTGAGCAGGTGCGGTCAGAGCCCGCCGACGCGGGTCAGCACCCGGCGGCGTACGGCGAGGATGGCCAGGCAGGCCAGGTAGCCGGTGACCAGGGCCAGGCTGTGGTGCGACAGACCCGTGACCGTCGCCTGGAGGGTGCCGTCCGACGCCTGGGCCACCGACTCAGGCTGGGCGAACCCGAGCAGGGCGACCGTCCCGGCCATGGCCAGCGGCGGGAGCACGCCGACGGTGAAGAAGTCGTGCGGGCGGACCGAGAGGGCGGCGTACAGGCACACGGCGACGAAGACGAGGTCGAACAGGCCCCCGAGGTGGTCGGCCATGCCGACCTCGACCGCGGTCACGGTCAGCAGCAGGGCAGCCGCCAGCGCCGCGACCTCCCGCCCAGGTTCGCGGCCCTCTTCCCACAGCGTGCGGGGCCGTGGCTGTGCCACTTGGCTCACGCTCTCCACGGTAGGCGCACGGCGGGGTGTGCTCGGTACGGCGCGCCGAGGCGGGCTCGTTCAGGTGGTCGGCAGCACCCGGCGCCGCCATTCCTCCTGGGGCGTGTAGCCGGCGGCGCGCCATAGCGACTGCCCGAGCGCGTTGCCCTCGAGCACCATGGCGTCTATCCGCGCGGCACCGAGCTCGACGAGCCGTTGCTGTGCGGCCGCGAGGAGCAGGGGGCCCACCCCTCGGCGGCGGACGTCGGGGTGGACGGCGAGTCGGTAAAGGTGTGCGCGCCAGCCGTCCCAGCCAGCGATGATCGAGCCGACGATCCGGCCGTCCTGCTCGGCGACGAGGCACGCGTCGGGATCGCGAAGCAGGACCGCTACCACCTTCTCAGCGGTGTCGGTCGGCCTGGCGTCGTTCTCGGCCGCGACCTCCCACAGGGCGAGCAGGGCGGGTACGTCGGCCGGGCCGGCCGCGCGCAGCGTGGGCGTACCCATCACGGGCGGCCCTGTCGGCTGCGCGCGTACTCGTACAGGTCGCCTCGCAGGGACGAGAGCTGGTAGATCACGACGAGAACGAGGAGCCCGACGCACAGAGCGCCCCCGGACGCGTCGTTCGAGGTGAGGATCACCCCGAAGCCGACAACGACGAGGACGAGAGCGAGGACGGCTTCGACGATGCGCATGGCCGATCCTGACACGGCCCTCCCGCTCAGTCGGTGAGGTCGACCACGACGGGGGCGTGGTCGGAGGGGGAGCCCGTGCCGATCGCCGGGTTGCGCTCGTCGCGGTCGACGAAGGCGCCGGTGACCCGGTCGGCGAAGGCGGGGGAGCCGAGGACGAAGTCGATCTTCAGGCCCCGGTCGCGCTCGAAGCGCTGCCGGTAGTAGTCCCAGTGTTGACTGGGACAATAGTTACTTCCTGAGCGTTGAACTGAGCGAGGGCCGACGTACGGCCACCGGGCGCGAGGAGATCCGGTCATGGGTGCAGCAGTCGAGCACGGCGAGCCGTGGGACGCCTACGAGCGGATCAGCGACGACCCCACCGACGAACGGGAGGGGGTCGGTCGGCAGGTCGCCGACACCGACAGCGCCGTGGCGGCCCGTCGAGGCCACGTAGAGCGCCACCACACCGAGAACGACACCTCGGCCTACAAGAAGCGCCCGGTCGAACTCACCGACCCCGTGGGCGGCTACAAGTACACCGGCTACCGGGTCTTCCGCCCGGTCTGGGCTGAGGCGCTGCGGCGGCTGCGAACGGGTGAGGCCAAGCGCCTGATGGTTTACGACCTCGACAGGCTCGCCCGCGACCCGCGAGACCTTGAGGACGCGATCGAGGTGGTCGAGCACTACGTCGCTGAGATCCGGTCGGCCACGGCGTCAGAGATCGACCTGTTCACCGAGACCGGCCGGATGAACGCTCGGCTCCTGGTGATGATCGCGAACAAGGCCAGTGCTGACACCGCCCGCCGGGTCAAGCGCCAGAAGAAGCAGCGGCTGACTGAAGGGAAGCCGCCGGGTTCGCGCTACCGGACCTTCGGCTACAACGTCACCAAGCGTGCTCGTGACGGCAAGAAGCCCGGGTGTGGTCTGTCAACGAGGCGGAGACCGAGATCGTCCGGGAGGTCTTCGAGCGGATCGCCGCTGGAGAGTCGGTCATGTCGGTGACCCGTGATCTCGCCGGGCGGGGCGTCAAGCGGGTCTCGGGGGAGCCGTGGGCGTACGCCGCGACCATGCGGCTGCTTGACTCGCCGATCTACTGCGGGTGGGTGTCCTACAAGGGCCAGAAGGCCCACAGGGTCGATCCCGCCGTCGTGGAGCCCTTGGTGTCCGAAGACCTCTACGACGCCGCTGTAGCGCGTCGGGATGCCGCCAGGAAGCCCGGCCGGACCAATGCCCGCAAGCACCTGCTGTCGGGCATCGCAGTGTGCGGCCGGTGCTTGACGCCGATGACGGCCACGGGCCAGCGCCAGGGCTCACAGGGCATCTACGTGTGCAACCGGCAGGCCGGTGGCTGCGGCAACACCACGGTCACTCGCGCCCCGCTGGATCGGCTGATCGAGAACGCCGTCAAGACGGGCCTGTTCGTCCAGTCATCGCCCGGTGGCGACGAGGGCGAGAGGTTGCAGCAGGAGGCTGCGTAACGAGCCGCTGAGATCGACGCGGAGATCGCGGTGATCGACGGGCGGATCGCCAAGACCCAAGCAGCACTGACCGGCGGCGGACTGTCGTACGAGGACGGCCTGCCGATGCTGGCCGACCTGCGGAAGACCCGGAAGGCGCTCCAAGCCGACCGGACCAAGGCCGCCGAGGTGCGTGGGGAGTTCCTCAGGCCGCTGGACGACTACGAGTCAGCCGGACTCGGTGCCCGCGTCGCTGAGGTCAAGCGGTCGATCTCGGTGATCTTGGTCAACCCCACGTCGAAGCGCGGGCGGAACTCCTTCGACCCTGGCCGGGTCGACGTGGTGCTGACCAACGGTGACAAGATCAACGGCGCAGTGATCTCCGAGAACTCGGTGCAGTTCGAGGATCTGCCGATCTAATGGCCGAGGAGGACGACCTCAGGATTGGCTCAGAGCGACGCAGATGCCCTCGAACAGGTGGAATCGCTTGTGGAAGATCCGCCACCAACGAATGGCGTCGCGCTGCGTCCGAGAGTGCGTCAACTTCAAGATCGCGCCGACAGAACCGTCGAGGGCCTGCTTAGTGTCCAGGTTGCCGTGATCCCAGGCGTAGGTGAGCGCCTCGGCAAACTTCAAGTACGTCTTGCGATCACTCCTTGTCACGATGTGGAGTTTCTGGGCCTGCGCGGCGACGAACCTGCACGTGACCGCGAGCGAGACGTTGCGAAACTCAGACTTGGGCTTGGAGACGACCTCGATCTTGCTGGTGTCGCGGATCTGCATCTGCGTCGCGCCCTCGTAGGTGCTGATGTCGCCCGTCACGCACACCCGCGACGACTTGGAGGGTGCCTTGTAGTTGTCTTGGTCCCACACGATGACGACGAATCTGCTCGGGTTCGGGTACGGCTTGCCGACGTTGAGGAACGTGTCGTTGGTGTCCTTCGCCGTGCTGACGACTGGACCGCACACGCGGGCGGTGTCGCCCACGTGATCGGCCGCCGCGCTCCACTCGATGGTCGAAGGAGACGGTGCGCCCCCGCCGGTCGTGGAGCCGCCTCCGCACGCCGCAGTCGTGCCGACAAGCAAAGCGATGGAAGCGACGCCGAAGGCCGATTGAGTCCGAGTCTTCACGTGGCGGAACCTACTGGCTTCAGGCGCAGTCCACAGCCGAATCTGGTGACGACGGGGCCACCGGGCGTTTACACGGGCAGTCGGCGCGGTGGTGGTTTCAGGGGTGGACAGGGGTGGACATGTCCACCCCTGACCTCTCCCTCGTCGTGATTGTCAGTCAGCGGCCGTTTCGCGTTTCCGCAGGTCAGAGGCTATATACATACATACTCTCTGGGTTTCGCGTACGCGGAGAATGAGTTCAGGGGTGGACATGTCCAGTGTCCACCCCTAAATGTCCACCCCTGAATCTGGGGTGTGCGAACGGGCCGGGCCTGGGCCGGGCTTGGCTCTCCTCGCCCACGTCGAGGTCGAGGCTGTCGGCCACGTGCGCGGTCATGGAGTCGATGTGGAGTTCTGGATTGCTCTGGCGCTCTCCGAACCGACTTCAATATGACCTTCCGCGTGCGTCAGACCGCCCATAGAACCGGGGTTTCGAGCGCGGACGCCGTTTCACAGAACCGGCCGAACGTCCCCGAAGTCGCCGTTTCAAAGTTCCCGAGAACGCGTCGTTCTGGAGTACACCCGTGCCAGACATCGGCGAGCGTCCCGAGGAATTTCAAAACGGCCGGATTCGTTGTGCAGATAGAGCCCTTCCGGGCTTGTTGGGCGCTCTTGAAAGGAACAACCAGCCCAGATGAACGAAACTCAGCAATCCGGCCGCGTCGTCGGCTACGTCCGCGTCAGCAGCGCGGCTCAGAACCCTGCTCGGCAGTATGAAGCCCTCGGCGACGTGTCATTGAGCCCCCGCACGGGTAAGCCACTGGTGTTCGAGGACAGGGTCAGCGGGAAGACGGCCGACCGGCCCGGACTGGACGCGCTCCTGGAGTACGTCCGCGAAGGTGACACCGTCCGAGTCGCGTCGATGGACCGGCTCGCCCGCAACCTGCTCGATCTCCGCGGCATCGTCACCGACCTGACTGAGCAGGGCGTCAGCGTGGAGTTCGTCAAGGAAGGCCAACGCTTCGGCTTCGGTGCCCGCGACGCCTCGGCCACGTTGCTGCTCAACATCATGGGTGCGGTCGCTGAGTTCGAGCGCGAGTTGATCTCCGAGCGCCAGAAGGAAGGCATCGCCCTGGCGAAGCAGCGCGGCGTCTACAAGGGCCGGGTCGCGGCACTCAAGCCCGAGCAGGTCACTGAGGCCAGGAGGCTCGTGGACCATGGCGTACCCAAGTCGAAGATCGCCCGCGACCTCGGCGTCAGCCGGGCGACGCTGTACTCGGCCCTGTCTGGCACCGGCACCTACGCGGCCTGACCGCTCCATTCACTTGCGTCGGAGCGAGCCGTTCGTTCCGAAGTCCACGAGCGTGGTCGCCAGTTGCACAGCGGCGCGGGCTTCGTTCGCGTCGTTGATGGTGACAGCACCCGACTCGCCGTGTCGTGTCTTCTGCCCGTAGGCCAGCGTGCGCAGCATCTGGAGAACGGTGTCGATCGTGTCGATTACCGGTTCATTGGCTCCGGCCGCCATGCCGCGAGCGTCGCCTAGGGCGAACTCGAAGTTGGACCTGCCGTCGCGCAGCGCATTGATGATCTGTGTGATGGTTGCTCGATGGTTGTTGGGGATGACGATGCCTCGGAGTGCGCCCTCGACCGCCTTGATTGAGGCGTCGTACGAGGGACCCGGCCGAGGCGTACGCGAGTAGGCGTCATTCCAGGCTTCGGCCAGCCAGTGCGAAGGCCCTTGGTCTGCCGCTTCGATCGCCGCGTCGGCGCGGGCCTGCACCGTCGGGTCTACCCGGTATCCCAGCGCTCCATCGCGCACGGTCCAGATCGAATGGGCGGTCAAGAAGAGGCGCTCCAATGCCGCAAGATCGTCGTCGTCGGACGTGTGTTCAACGAGGTATTCGACGATCTCCAGCAACAGGACGCCGTTTCGCAAACACGCGGTTCGGACCTGTGCTCGGATGTTGTCGTCGTTGTACCAATCGACATGATCCAAACCCCACTCGAATGCCACGTTCAGCAAGTTCAGAACGTGGCTGTTCAGGTGGCCCTCGCACCAAGCCCATAGGGCTCCCTTTAGGTGGCTCGGGACTCCGTCATGGAAGGGCTTCAACGCCTTGGCTCTTGCGCGGGCTCCGGGCTCAAACGGCACGTCTCCAACACTAAGCAGAGGTGCCGAAGGATTGGTCGCGATTCGCCCTAACGCACAGGGCGTTGCGGAGTGCTGGCGGGGCGGTAGGCAGCGGGCAGCCACATGAGTGCCACGACGCCGAGGAGGATCATGAAACCCACCGCGTCGACCGCTCGGTCCCACGGCATGTAGGACGAGTCCGCGACGATCAAGATCGCGCCAAGCCCGGCGAGGCCAGAAAGGGCACTGATGACGATCTTGGTCCACTGTTGACCGCGCCATGCCCATAGTCCGGTCAGCACGAACGACGCGAGGACAGCGATCGCGTCGAGCGCGATGCTGCCAGCATCTTGAGAGCGCCATGACTGCTCTGTAAACACGCCCCCCTGGCTCGCCGCATAGTCAAGCCGGGCAGTCTGCGTGGCGATCACTGCAATGGTCTCGATCAGCCAGAAGATCGGCCCAATCGACGCCAGCACGACTGCCCAGGTGTATGGAGGGCGATCAGGCTGCCGAGGCATAGGCACAGGTGGTCTCGGCCCGAAGCCCGGCGGGTGCGGCTGGAGTGCCGGGACTGTGTGGCCCGTCCACCGAGTCCTATCCCAGTAGCGAAGCAGCCCGGGCGACTGAGGATCTGGGTGCCATGCCGGGGGAGCGGGGGGAGGCTGCATCTCACTCACAATCGGACGATAGGCCTCAGTCGACCAGCGTGTTCGCAGATTGGGTAAGCCAGATGCTGCGAAACCCTGCGAAGGGTCGGACCTACGTGTTACTCCTCTGCCATGCGAGGTGTGGCAACGATCGACCGACAGCCCGGCGGGCACCAGATCGCGGTTTGGGTGACCAGTTCGCTGGCTCAGCCCAGCGCGAGCCACGTCAACGCCGTGGTCATGGAGGCTGAGGCTGCGGACACCCACGAGAAGGTGCGCTCTCTGACCCGCTCGTGTGTCGTGCTCGCGACGGACGGCTCCACGCTCGACGGCCTGCCGGTCGAAGGCGCGGTGCTTCACACCTCGGACCTGGACCATCTCTTGGACGAGACCGCCGTCCAGCAGAATCGCATCGTGGATGCGATCCGGTCCTACCGTGGCTCGCTGGTCGTGCCGACCTTCCCGGACCGGCCGGAGCCGAGGGACTTCCAGCCGACCGAGGACACGGCGTCGGCACGAGCCTTCGCTGCTGCGTCCTACCTGCGGGCGGCGTGGCACGCATGGCTCAAGACCGAGGACGAGCGGGTCCGCAGGACGATCCAGCCCCGCACCGGCAAGACGCCGTGGATCATGCCTGAGGACATGAACTCGCCGGTCGTCGCCACGTTCCCCGAGGCGTTCGCTGCCCGGCTGACCGAGCAGGCGCTGGTCTGATGCTCGACTACGTAGCGATCGACTTCGAGACTGCCAACTCCTACCGGGGCTCGCCGTGCTCGGTGGGCTTGGTGAAGGTGCGCAACGGCCAGATCGTGGACGAGCGGCACTGGCTCATTAGGCCCCCGGCGGGCGCTGACTGGTTCTCCGACTTCAACATCGCGGTTCACGGGATCACGCCGGACATGGTCGAGGACGCGCCACGCTGGAACCTCGCCCTGCCCGCGATCGTGGACTTCATCGGCGACGACGTGGTGGTGGCTCACAACACGGGCTTCGACATCGGAGTGATCCGGTATGCCTGCGCGGTGGACAACATCGAGTGGCCCGAGATGCGGTTCCTCTGCACCCTCAACATGGCTCGGCGGGCGCTCTCGTTGCCGTCCTACAGGCTGCCGTTCGTCGCGGATGCTGTGGGCGGTGAGATGGGCCAGCACCACGACGCCCTGGACGATGCGCGGGCCGTGGTCGCGATCGTCTCCGGGTTCGCGGCGCTGGAGAACGCCCTCGACATCGACGCCCTGGCGAAGTCGCTGCGGATGGGCATCGGCCGCATGTCGGCCGGGATCTACAAGGGCAGCGTCTGCACGGCCACCGGCAACAACGGTCTCGTCAGCCCGGACCTGAACCCCGACGCAGACCCGGAGGGCTACCTCTACAACCGGGTCGTGGTGTTCACCGGGGCGCTGATGTCCATGACCCGGCAGATCGCCTGGGAGGAGTGCGCCAACGTCGGGGCGGTCGCCGAGAAGACACCGACCAAGCGCACCAACGTCCTCGTGGTGGGCGACATCAACCCGGCGGTGCTCCGCCCCGGTTCCAACATCACAGGCAAGGCCCGCAAGGCCTTCGAGTTGCAGGACAAGGGCCAGGACATCGAAGTGATGACCGAGGACGACTTCCTGCGATGCCTCGACGGCAAGCCTCTGGACATCGCCGAACTGCTGGGCTGATCGAGATGCGGGTGCCGGGCCGAGGTGCTCGCGATCTCGGTTCGGGTAGGTCTAGCCTGTGCTGCCGCTCCAACGGCGAGGGGCACCCAGGCTGCGTAAAGGCGCGGGACGATTGCCACGCTTTTGGCGTCAGAGCCAGCGGCATCCCAATAGCATCGCGACATGTCATGCCCATCTTGCGGAGGTACTGACCGCGAGGCGCTCGCGCCCGGCTTGTTCCGCTGCACCTCCCCGGTTGTCACCTCGGTGCCGAACATCGCCCTCGGCAACCCGACGCCGGGGTTGACGACCCGGAGTGATCCGTGTGGCGCTGAGTACCAAGAAGGGTTGACGATGACTGCTCAACTCTGTTCCTGCGGAACAGGCGCCGTTGGGGTCTGCCAGGAGTGCAACGAGTTCCGGTGTGGCTATTGCAGCGGCGTGATTCGCGGTCAGCGCCGTTGCTATGCCCACGAAAATGAGCGTGCTGCGGAGGCCACGAGGACACGGCAAC
The DNA here is from genome assembly GCF_054777895.1 of Nocardioides ultimimeridianus. Lineage (NCBI taxonomy): Bacteria > Bacillati > Actinomycetota > Actinomycetes > Propionibacteriales > Nocardioidaceae > Nocardioides > Nocardioides ultimimeridianus. Next base: position 199,034 of record NZ_BAAHAB010000003.1, read on the forward strand.
GGGAGGCTCGCGCGGCGCAACAAGCATCCCGTAGGGCGAGCGCGTCACACCTGCCCGCGCGTCTGTCAGACCAGGTCCTAGACGACATGCAGACGTGCGTTTGGTACGGCACGGTCTGGGTGGGCAATGTAACTCCCTCAAACCGAGGGGCGATCGACGACAGGGCTAACGGGATCGCCCATCGCCTCGAAGGCTTGGGGCCTCAGCAGTTTGGTCGGGCTTTAGCCCAGTACTTGCGGACCACTCACGTTGGCACCGTGAAGTACAAGACCAGTCTGGTCGCCCGCACTTCCGTCTTTCAGGGCGTCAAGTTTCCCGGGATGAAGGATTGCTACTTCTCCACCGCCGGGAACTGGTATGTGGCGACCAAGTTCAGCCACGGCAGTGGTTGGGGCGAAACCTGGACGAGCGTCGAGCAAATCGGGCGGACGACCATGACCGCAGAGCAGTGGAAAGCAATCCTCGCCCGTCTGCCGAATCCGCGCTGATTGCTCTAGAGATCAAGCGAACAGGTCGGCGGCGCTCACGCCGAGTGCCTCGGTGCGACGGCGAGAGCTCCGCATGAACGACCGGCTCGGGCTGTACGGGTGTGCATTCCCAGTAATCCGCGATGACCCGGTTGGTTCCGGGCCATGTGCCGACGATGTGCTCGGTCGCAACATAGTCCGGCGCGCTCGGAAGTCGGTCGCCAACATCAACTCGGTCAGGGAACTCCATAACCAGTGCGGCGATCTGACCGCGCTGGTGCAGATGGAATTGAGTCATGCCTTCACCGTACGACCGCTGTCTCGGCTCGTTCGGCACTAGTCGGTGATGTCCACGATGATCGGCGCATGGTCCGATGCGCCGGGCTCGTTGAACCGCTCCTCCAGGTCGATGCTCGCGTGGGTGACGCGAGCCGCCAGTGGGGGAGAGGCGAGGGCGAAGTCGATCTTGAGACCGCGCTCGCGGTAATTGGATCTTTTCTTCTGGTAGTAGTCCCAGTAGGTGTAGCCGGGCGCGTGGGGGCGGGTGACCTCGGTCCAGCCGGCGTCCAGGAAGGCCTGGAAGGAGGCCCGCTCGGCGGGGGTGACGTGGGTCGAGTTCGCGAACTGCGTCACGTCGAAGACGTCGTCGTCGGTGGGGCAGATGTTCCAGTCGCCGACCAGCGCGGCAGGCGTCTCCAGCCACTCGGCCGCCGCCTCGCGCAGGCGCTGCAGCCAGTCGAGCTTGTAGACGTAGTGCGGGTCGTCGGGCTTGCGGCCGTTGGGGATGTAGAGCGACCAGATGCGTACGCCGCCGCACGTCGCTCCGAGGGCCCGTGCCTCGGGCCTCTCGTTGAAGTCCGGCATCCCGGGGAACCCGACGGTCACGTCCTCGATGCCGACCCGGCTGATCAGGGCGACGCCGTTCCACTGGTCGTAGCCGACCGCGGCGACGTCGTACCCGCGCGCCTGCAGACCCATCAGCGGCAGCTGCTCCTCGCGCGCCTTGATCTCCTGGACGGCCAGCACGTCGATGTCGTGCCGCTCCAGGAAGGCCTCGACCCGGTCGATGCGCGAGCGGAGGGAGTTGACGTTCCAGGTGGCGATCCGCACCCGGCGAGGCTATCGCCTCAGTCGTCCTGCCCTGCTCCGTGCCACCGGGTGTGGATCGGGCCCTTGGCCACGGATAGGACCAGGAAGGCGAGCAGGGCGAGAGCGCCCGTCGGCACCGTCGCGGGCCAGGGGAGGAGCGCTGCGGTCACCGCCGGGACGAGGGCGAGCACGACGACCGAGACCCAGCCCTGCCAGGTGATCGGCACGCCGCCGTACGACGTGCGCCTGCGTCCGAACCAATGCCGCCTGCTCATGGGGCCAAGGTAGGGACGCGGCCGGTCGGCGACGGTGACGATCGGCGACGTCGGTCGTAACGAGGTACTCACGGGCCAACAGGCCGCGCTCGGCCCAGAAGTATCAGTCGTCGTGGCCGAAGCGCAGCCAGTGCGGCATCGGGCTGCGGGCGATCGCCACCGCGAACGTGCACAGCAGCAGGAACCCGAACAGGGCGAGCCAGCCGAGGACGGCGAGGGTGGAGTCCGCCTCAACGATCAGCAGGCCCCCGGCCACCACGATGACCGCCTGGATCGCGATCAGGACGAACGCCTGCCAGGTCACCGGCACGAGCAGCTGGCCCAGGTTGCGGCGGTTGAACCAGTAATGAACCGAATGAGTCGCCATTGACACTCTCTGTTCCGGGGGTTCCGGGGTGGGTGGGGCCGAAGTTACGCCAGGTCAGGCGTCGGGGGAAGCACCCTCCACCAGGAATCGGGCGGCGAGCAGGCCCTCGAAGGTGTCGATGAGCCGCTCGGGCGGACACGCCTCCGGATCGGCGAGCACCAGTCGCGCGAAGTCCTCGCCCACCGCCATCACCATGTGGGCCACGACCTCGGCGTCGAGGAACGGTCCGCCGCGCCGCTCGAGACCGGTCTCGACGGCGTCGGCGATGTAGCCGCGGATCAGGTCCTTGGTGCTCTCGATCCGCTCGCGGACCACGTCCGGGGCGTTGCGCGTCAGGCCGAGGACCGGTCGCCACACCTCGGGCTCCTTCTGTACGACGTCCAGGAAGGCCCGCAGCATCCGGACCAGCCACAGGTCGATGTGCTCGGGGAGGTCCTGGGGGAGCAGGTGGATCACCGAGGCGAGCGCGCGGCGCTGGGTGCGGTCCAGGAGGGCGTCGAGCAGCGGTCCGAGGCCGTCGTACGCCGAGTAGACGACCGGCCGGGTCACGTCGGCCTCGCGGGCGATGGCCTCGATGGTCAGCTTGTCGTAGCCGTCCCGGGACAGCAGTCGCAGCGCGGCGTCGAGCAGGTGCTCGCGGCGTACCTCGACCGGCTGGCGCGGCGCGTAGCGCCGTTTGCCTGTGGGCTCCGTCACTCCATCGACAATATACAGGGGCGTCAATTTGTGCGAACCTACACATCTGTAGCAATTGCGACACCGTGTCGCAGGTGGACGAGGAGGTCCCGATGTTCGGCGTGAAGACCCGCAAGCAGCTGATGGCGACGTACGAGCCGATGGCCGACTACGGCTTCCTCGGTCCGGACTCGGTCTCCTGGAAGGTCTGGGGCCACCCGACGTCGTACGTCCTCGGCTTCGTGCGCGCGGTGACCATCGAGCACTTCGACCCGAACCTCGCCGCGGCCGTCATCCAGTCCGGTGGCGTGAAGTACCGGCCCTCGACCCGCTACGGCCGCACCCTGCGCTACTTCGGCCTCCAGCTCTTCGGCGGTGCCGAGCAGACCTGCCGCGCCGCCGACGTACTGGTCAAGGTGCACTCCAAGGCGATCGGCCACGACCCCGTCACCGGCGGCACCTACGACGCCAACGACGGCGGCTCGCAGCTGTGGATCCACGTCACCGCATGGCACTCGATCCTCAAGTGCTACGAGATGTTCGGTCCCGGCAAGCTCACCGAGGACGAGGAGAACCGGTTCTGGGCGGAGATGAAGGAGGTCGCCAAGCTCCAGACGATCGACCCCGACCTCGTCCCGACCAGCCGGGAGGCCGTGCACCGCTACTTCGAGGAGTGGCGCCCGCGGCTGGCCGCCTCCGAGGGCGCGCAGGACATGATCAAGTTCATCCTGCCGATCGACGTGGCGCTGCCGGTCGACTCCCCGGCGTGGCTGAAGGCGGCGCTCAAGCCGGCGATCGTGCTGCTGACGAAGGCCGTCATCTCGACCTACCCGAAGCACATGCGCGACATGGCGGGCCTGCGCCAGGGGCGGCTGACCGACGCCGCCGTCCGGCTGCCGGTCAAGGCGATGCACTCCTTCCTGAACAGCAACCTCAGCGTGCGCCTGCTCTTCATGGACTTCATCGCCCCGCAGGCCGTCCCGGTCGCCGCTCCGGCGATCCTCGGCATCCCGCCGGTCTCGGACAAGGTCTGGGAGGTCCGGGAGGCGCAGGCCCACTTCGGCTTCGACGTCCCGGCCGAGGCGCACCGCGACCTGAGGGACCGGCAGCACGAGCGCGTCTTCGCCAAGGGCGAGAAGCCGTCCGACGAGGGCCTGGTGGAGTCCCAGGCGCACATCGGCTCGATGGACGTCCTGAACCCGCAGGCCCTCGGCGCCTGAGCCGTCACCGTTTGCCCGGCGGTGCTGGGGGTACCTGCGCGGCATGTCCGCCGGGATCGTCCTCATCATCGTCGGCGCGGTGTTCGCCTTCGCGCTCCGCTCCGACGGCACCTGGGTGGACACCCGCGCCCTCGGCGCGATCCTGATGCTCGGCGGGCTCGCCTTCGTGGCCCGCGCGCTGGTCGGGCGGCGCGAGGTCGTCGTCCACGAGGAGCACACCGAGTCCGACGGCCCGGACGGACTCGAGGAGGACGGCCGGGAGCGGCGCGTCGTCGTGGAGAAGCGCGTGGAGTGACGAATCGGCCGGGGGCGTCGTACGCACCTAGGATGGCGACCCGTGGCACTCACCATCGGCATCGTCGGTCTCCCCAACGCGGGCAAGTCGACGCTCTTCAACGCGCTGACCAAGAACAACGTGCTCGCTGCGAACTACCCGTTCGCCACGATCGAGCCGAACGTCGGCGTCGTGGGCGTGCCCGACCCGCGGCTGGCCCAGCTCGCCACGATCTACGGCTCGCAGCGGCTGTTGCCGGCCACGGTCGAGTTCGTCGACATCGCCGGCATCGTCCGCGGCGCCTCGCAGGGTGAGGGCCTGGGCAACAAGTTCCTCGCGCACATCCGCGAGGCTGCGGCGATCTGCCAGGTCACCCGCGTCTTCCGCGATGAGGACGTCACCCACGTCGATGGCGAGGTCAACCCCGCCAACGACATCTCGACCATCCAGACCGAGCTGATCCTGGCCGACCTGGAGACCGTCGAGAAGGCCCTCCCGCGGCTGGAGAAGGAGGCGCGGGTCAAGAAGGAGGCCGCGCCCAAGCTCGCCGCGGTCAAGGCGGCCAAGGAGGCCCTCGAGGCCGGTACGCCGATCATCGCGGCCGACATCGAGCGCGAGCACGTCGCCGAGCTGACGCTGCTCACGGCCAAGCCGTTCATCTACGTCTTCAACTGTGACAGCGACGAGCTGTCCGACGAGTCGCTCAAGGACCGGATGCGCGAGATCGTCGCGCCGGCAGAGGCGATCTTCCTCGACGCGAAGTTCGAGTCCGAGCTGATCGAGCTCGACGACGAGGAGGCTGCGGAGTTCCTCGCCGAGGCCGGGATCACCGAGCCCGGCCTGGAGGTCCTCGCGCGCGTCGGGTTCGACACCCTCGGCCTGCAGACCTACCTCACCGCCGGGCCCAAGGAGGTCCGCGCCTGGGAGATCAAGAAGGGCGCGACCGCTCCCGAGGCGGCCGGTGTCATCCACACCGACTTCCAGAAGGGCTTCATCAAGGCCGAGGTGGTCTCCTTCGACGACCTGATGGCCGCGGGCTCCGTGAACAAGGCGCGAGAGCTGGGCAAGGTGCGCATGGAGGGCAAGGACTACGTCATGGCCGACGGTGACGTGGTGGAGTTCCGCTTCAACGTCTAGCCGCGAGGCCCGGTCAGGCCGAGGAGGGCTCGCCACTGCTCGGCCGCCGGACAGGTCGGATCGATCGGGCCGCCGTCGGCGGCGAACGGCAGCCACTGCCAGTCCTCCTGACCGGTGAACGCCAGGGGCGCCCAGCGATCGACGAGATCCATCAGGTCGGAGGCGAGCCGGTGGCCGTGCCCCTCCCCGTCGTCGTGACTGAGGTAGACGATGGCGCCCTCGGTCGCCGGCTCGAGATCGACGGCGAGGAAGTCGCCGTTCCCGACCTCGCTCAGTGCGAGCTTGTCGTGCCACACACGGTCGTAGGGGTCGTCGGGATCGCTGAAGACCTCGGTCTTCCAGCCGAGGCACAGCTCCTGCAGGTCCGGCAGCGCGGACAGCGACCAGGCGACCTGCCCGCAGAAGTTCTGTCGGAAGGGGTCTGGGAACCGCAGGGACGAGGGCGCGAACCAGGACCATTCGACGCCGGCGCTCAGCCGGGTGAACGCGGCCGTCAGGCTCTCGGGCAGGTCGAATCCGAGCGCGTCCTCGACAGAGCGGACCGCGCCGGAGCCGGCCGGTTCGAGCACGGTGTACTCGCGGACATCCATTCCGCGATCGACCAGTGCGTGGGACTGGGCGCGAAGGAGCTCGAGGAGTGCCGGCCGGTCCATGTCGCCCAGTATCGCGCCGCTGAGCCGGCGCCGCCCGTCGGCTGACGGGCGACGCCGCTGTCAGTGGCTCAGGCCAGGGCGTCCACGAGCAGCTTGCCCACCGACGCGCTGGACTGCGGGTTCTGGCCGGTGATCAGGTTGCCGTCGACGACCACGTGGTCGCTCCACGGGGCGCCGACCTCGACCACGGCGCCGGCCTCGCGGAGCCGCGACTCGGCCAGGAAGGGCGCGTTCGCGGCCAGGCCGCCCTGGCGCTCCTCCTCGTCGGTGAAGCCGGTGATCCGCTTGCCCGCGAAGGCCCAGGTGCCGTCCGTGCGGTCGGCCGCGAGGAGCGCGACGCTGCCGTGGCACACGACCGCCAGGGGGCGGCCGGAGTCGAGGGCGGCGACCAGCAGCGCGCCGGAGTCGCGGTCGTCGACGAGGTCCTCCATCGGGCCGTGGCCGCCGGGGTAGTACACGGCGGCGTACGCCTCGAGGTCGACGTCGGTGAGGGCGATCGGGTGCCGCAGGGCGTCGATGGCGTCGAGCTCGGCGGTCACGTCCGCGCCGCCGGTGTACTCGGGGGTGAGGCTCGCCCGGTCGACGGTCGGTACGACGCCGCCCGGGGTCGCGATGTCGACGGTGTGGCCCGCGGCGGTCAGCGCGCGGTAGGGCTCGAGCAGCTCCTCGGCCCAGAAGCCGGTCGGGTGCGCGGTGCCGTTGGCGAGCGTCCAGGTGCTGGCGCCGGTGACGACGAAGAGGATCTTGGCCATGTCGGTCTCCTTGGATCGGGTGGGAATCGGTGGGTCCTGTGCAGGGGGTACGTCGGTGCCAACCCGCCTCTCTCGTCATCCACTCCGATAGATTGCCGATGTGAGCGATAGTTCTGCTGATGGGTTGGGCGACCTCCACCTGTGGCGGACCTTCCTGGCCATCCACCGCCAGGGCTCGATCTCGGCCGCGGCCCGCTCGCTCGGCCTCGCCCAGCCGTCGGTGACGGCCCAGCTGCAGACCCTCGAGCGCCGTCTCGGGGAGGCGCTGTTCGAGCGGCACGCCCGCGGGGTGCTGCCCACGCCCCGCGCGGACGAGCTCGCCGCGCACTTCGCCGGCCCCTTCGACGCGCTGGCGGCCGCCTCGGCGGTCGCGGTCGGCGACGACGACACCCCTCCGGTCCGGGTCGGCGGCCCGGCGGAGTTCCTCGCCGAGGTCGCCCTCCCGGCGCTGGCCGGCGAGGTGGCGGCCGGGCTCCACCTGCGCGTCGTGTCCGGCCTGACCGACGACCTGCTGGCCGACCTCCGCGCGGGCCGGCTGGACGTGGTCGTCTCGACACGCCGGCCGAAGGGTCGCTCGCTGAGGGCGGTCCCGCTGGCCGACGAGGAGTTCGTGCTCGTCGGTCCGGCCGGGTCGGCACTGCGCCCGGTGGCCGGCCCCGACGAGCTGAGCGGCGTACCCCTCATCGCGTACGCGCTGGACGTGCCGATCCTGCGGCGCTACTGGCGCCACGTCTTCGAGCGCCGTCTCGACGTCGCGCCCGCGGTGACCGTGGCCGACCTGCGGGCGGTCCGCGCGGCGGTCGCGGCCGGGGCCGGGGTGAGCGTGCTGCCGCGCTACCTGGTGCAGGAGATGCTCGACGCCGGAACGCTGGTGGAGCTGGTCGCCACCGACGACCCGCCGCTCAACACCACCTTCGCGGTCACCCGCGCGACGGCGGCGCCCGGTGTGCTCCGCGTCGTCGAGGCGCTGCGGGTCGCCACGGCGCACTGGCGCTGACGCCCGGACGGAAGTCATCCGGCCAGATCGGCCTAGACAGGAGATCGGCCTTCCGCCGCCACCCTTGCCAATCAATCCTCGGAGGTCCAGAGTGCGGTGTGGTGGTCACCCGGGCCACCTTCGGTCGCGCAGAGGTACTCCCATGCTCGTTGCGTCACGCCTTCGTCGTATCGTCCCGGCCACCGTCGTCTCGGTGATGGCCGCCTTCCTGGCAGCGGTGGCGCCTCCGGCGCACAGCGCTCCGTCGGGTGACGACACACCCGTCCTGCTGACGCCCAAGGGCGAGCACGAGACCGGGGACGACGAGGCGTCCTTCGACAAGCTGCGCGACGCCTACTACTGGAGCCGGCTGCTCGCCGGTGACAGCCCGATCTCGCTCACCCAGGCGGCCCAGCTGCGGACCAAGGCCGTGAAGGCCGCCGCCGCGACGCCGCACTCCGCCCCTGCCGGCGCGGCCCGCGGTGGTGCGTGGTCGGGCCAGGGCCCGGCGCCGATCGTGCAGGTCGCGCGCACCTCGAACACCTTCGAGGCGGTCGCCGGCCGGGTCGGGGCGCTGGCCATCCGCAACGACGGCACGATCATCCTCGGCGCCGCACAGGGCGGGATCTGGACCTACGACGCCGGCAGCGGCACCTGGACCTCGCGGACCAGCAACGCCGACACCCAGTCGGTCGGTGCCCTGGCCATCGCGCCCAGCAACGACAGCGTCGTCTACATGGGCTCGGGCGAGGGCGCGCTGTCCGGTGACAGCTACTACGGCGACGGCTTCTACCGGTCGACCGACGGCGGCATCTCCTGGCAGCACGTCTCCACGCTGTTCACGGGCCAGGCAGTGTCGGCCATCGCCGTCGACCCGACGAACCCGCAGCACGTGTACGCCGCCACCCTGCGCGGCCGCGGCGGCAACCACCGCACGACCAGCCCCGCGGCCCAGCCCTACGGCATCTACGAGTCGACCGACGGCGGCACGACCTGGACCCTGCGCAAGGGGACGACGGACCAGCTGCACGGAGCGACCGATCTCGTGATCGACCCGCAGGACAAGAACGTCCTGTTCGCCTCCTTCTGGGGCGACGGCATCTACAAGTCGACCGACGGCGGCAAGACCTGGGCCACCGCGATGAACGGCCTGCCGGACGGCAACTTCCTCGAGGGCGGCACCCGCTTCTCGCTCGGCATCTCGCACCCCTCCGCGAGCGCGGCCGCGACGCTCTACACCGGCTTCGACTACTTCGACAGCGCCGACACCTACCACAAGGGGCGCGTCTACAAGTCGACCGACGGCGGCGCGAGCTGGGCCGCGACGCCGGTCGGCAGCGGCCGCAACTCGATCCTCGACTACTGCGGCACGCAGTGCTTCTACGACAACGTGGTCAAGCCCGACCCGACGAACCCCGACGTCGTCTACGTCCTGGGCTCCTACGGCTACAACTTCAGCCCGCAGTCCAACGGCGTCTTCCGGTCGACCGACGGCGGCGCGACCTGGAAGAGCCTCGGCTACGACCTCCACCCCGACTTCCACGCCTTCGCCTTCCAGCCCAACGACACCTCGCACGTCGCGATCGGCAACGACGGCGGAGTGTGGGACTCGCACACCGGCGGCGGTCGCAACGGCGCGACCGACCCGTTGTCCGCGGCCGACTGGCAGGACCTCAACGGACAGGTCAACCCCACCACGGGCGCGCTGATCCACTCGACGGGTCTGGCGATCACGCAGTTCAGCTCGATCGCGACGGCGCCCCTGGTGCCCGGCCAGTACTGGGGCGGCACCCAGGACAACGGCACCCTGCGCAAGTCGCTGGCCAACCAGCGCTGGTTCGACCAGGCCAGCGGTGACGGCGGCCAGGTGATCGTCGACCAGTCGACGCCGAACCCGATCAACCCGAGCGTCCCGGCGTACGTCTTCGGCACCTACACCGGTACGTCGATCTACCGCTACGACCCCTCGGAGACGAACACCTTCTTCGGCAACGAGGCGATCGACGGGGGCATCGACCTCAGCGACCGTGCGGAGTTCTACCTGCCGTGGATCCAGAACCGCGGCAACGTGAACCAGATGTTCCTCGGCACCTACCGGGTCTACCGCACCGACAACGCGGAGGCGCCCGGCGCCGGTGACGTGCACTGGGACGCCATCAGCGGCGACCTCACCAGCGGGTGCCTCGGCTCCGCGCCGAACGGGGCACGCGGCTGCCTCATCTCAGCGCTCGGCATGGCCGACGGCGGCGACGGCGTGTACGCCGGCACCGACGAGGGCTGGATCCAGGTCAGCCCGAACGCGGCCACCTCGTCCGACCCCAGCTGGCACCGGGTGGGTCAGACGGTCCTGCCGAACCGGCCGGTCGACCAGATCGCCGTCGACCGCTCCAACTGGCGGATCGCCTATGCGGCGTACGGCGGCTTCGGTGCGGCCACGCCCGGCAACAGCGGGCACCTCTTCGCCACCACCGACGGCGGAACGCACTGGGCCAACATCGGCACCGGGCTCCCGGACGTGCCGGTCAACACGGTCGTCCTCGACCCGTCCGACTCCAAGACGCTGTACGTCGGCACCGACGTCGGCGCCTTCCTGACCACCAACGGCGGCGGCAAGTGGTACTCCCTCGGCACGGCGCTGCCGAAGGTGGCCGTGTGGCAGATGGACTATGACGCCACCAACGGCGTGCTCGTCGCGGGCACGCACGGACGCGGCGCCTACACGCTGACGAACACCACGCAGCGGCCGGCGCTGGTCGTCTCCGAGGCGGACTCGGGCAGGCCGGTCGGACCGGGCAGCACGATCGACTACACGATCACGCTGCGCAACATCGGCAACGGCGCCGCCAGCGGGGTCTCGGTCACCGCGCCGGTGCCCACGCACACCTCCTTCGTGTCGGCCGGTGACGGCGGCTACCTGGGCGGAAGCACCGTGCACTGGGACGGCAAGACCGTCCCGGCGGGCGGCAGCATCACGCTGACCTACCGCGCGCGCATCGACGCGAACCTGTCCGGCTCGGTCACCGCGATCACCTCCGACGGCATCGTGGTGAAGACGTCCGCCGGACCCGCGGCGACGGGCAGCCCGCACACGACGCTGATCGCGGCCGCGCACGCCCTGAAGGTCGCACCGACCTCCGGTCTGGAGGGCGCGAAGGTCGGCCAGTCCGCGTCGTTCGTGGAGCACCTGACGAACGCCGGCTACCAGACCGACACCTACGCGGTGTCGGCGTCGGGTGGTGGCTGGCCGGCGGCGACGTACGACGCCAGCTGCACGACCCCGATGACGACGACGCCGAGCGTCGCGGCCGGTGACTCGGTCGACGTCTGCGTGAAGGTGGACGTGCCCGCGGGCGCGGCCGACGACGCGCGGGCCGACACGACGTTCGACGCCCACTCGACGGCGGCCCCGTCGGTGACCGGGTCGGCGACGCTGACCTCGATCGCGGTGGCGAGCGACGTGCTGCTCGTCGCGGGCGACACGCCGACCCCGGGGACCTCGGGCCAGTACTACCAGGCCGCGCTGGACGCGAACGGCGTCACGTACGGCTCCTGGGACCTGAAGAGCGACCCGGACATCCCGTCGTCGTACATCAACGCCCACAGGACCGTGGTGTGGTTCACCGGCAATGCCTACCCGGGCCCGATCACGCCGTACGAGAGCGAGCTGTCGTCGTTCCTCGACGGTGGTGGCCGGCTGTTCCTGTCCGGGCAGGACCTGCTCGACCAGGCGGCGGGCACGACCGCGTTCGTCCACGACTACCTGCACGTGGACTGGAACGGCACCGAGGCGCAGAACGACCGGGCCACCGTGAACGTCAACGGCGTCGCCGGCAACCCGGTGACCGACGGGATCGGCACGGTGCCGCTGGACCACAGCGTCCTGAACGCCGCGTTCGAGGACGAGGTCACGCCGATCGCCCCGGCGACCGCCGCGTTCACCGACGACGCGGCCGAGCCGGACGCGCTCAGCGTTGCCGACGGGTCCTACAAGGTCGTGTTCCTGGCGTTCCCGTTCGAGGCGTACGGGAACGCAGGGGATCGGGCGGCCCTGATGAACAAGGCACTCACCTGGTTCGGCTCCTGACCGGGCACCCGCGCGACGTGCCTGCCGGACTCACTCCGGCAGGCCGTCGCCGGGGAAGCCGAGACAGGGGAGGACCTCGACGGTCATCATGCCGGCGCGGACGCACGGGTCGGCCGACATCGTGCGCTCGGCGTCGTCGGGCGGGAGCGTCATGATCGCCACGCCGGCGAGAGTTTCGGAGAGCACCGGGCAGAGGACGGCGATGGCGCCGGCGGCCCGCAGACCGACCATGCGACGCTGGTGCTCGAGCTCGATCGCGTCCGCGCCGGGGTGGTCACGGCCCGGTGCCCAGCGCAGCTGGACGAGGCTGAAGGGCCGGGCGGTCGCCGCGAGTGCCTGGATCTGGTCGTCGGTGATGGCGTCGTTCATGACGCTCACCTACCCGTCTCCGACGCGCTGACGCGCTCCGCCCGCTCGCGGACCAGCTCCTCGACCGCGCTCGGCAGCGTGGTCTCGAAGTCGATGAGCTTGGCCCAGGTGGGGGTGATGACGACGCGGACCATGCCGCCGGCGTACAGCGAGCGGACCTCGGCCTCCCAGGCCACGCGCTGCTCCTCGCTCATCTCGTAGGTGCCGTTCATCTGCAGGAACTCCTCGGGGATGCCGTCGACCTCGTCGAGCTCGGCGGTGCCGCGCAGCAGCAGGATCTGCGGCGGGTGCACCTCGGTGTCGATGGTCAGCGCGACCTGCGGGTTGCGCCGCAGGGCCGGCAGCTTGGGCGCGTTCGGGATCGTGCAGACGACGATCTCGGAGCCGTTCCAGGTGAAGGCGATGGGGATGTTGCGCGGCGTGCCGTCGGCGGCGACGTACGCCATGCGCACGATGTCGCGCGCCAGCAGCTCCTGGCTCAGCGGGCGGTTCAGGATCTCGGTGATCTCGCGGGGTGCCATGGTCGTCTCCTCGGGTGTCGGGCCCGTCCGGCCCTCGTGCCCCTGGGACGGAGACGCCCGCCCGTTCTCGACATCGGGCCTCAGCGTGACTCGAGGAGCTCCTTGAGCCGGCGCAGGTCCTTGGTCGTTGCGGACCGCATGGCGCGGCTCATCAGCGGTGCCGCGAGCGACCCGAAGCCGCTGGGTGCGCCGGTGTTGCGCAGGGTCATCCGGGTGCCGTCGCCGGCCGGCGACCAGGTGTAGGTGGTGCGCATCGGGAACGGGCCGTCGGCTGTCTCCATCACCATCCGCTCGCCGGGCACGAGCTCGACGACCTCGTAGGTGTAGGCGATGCGGCGGCCCAGGAAGTGCGCGACGAAGTCCATCCGGGAGCCGAGCTCGACCGGGCCGGGGGTGTGCAGCTCGACGCTGCGGATGTTGACGTACCACTCGGGCGCATGCACCGGATCCGCCGCGTAGGTCGCGACGACGGCGACCGGGCGCTCGATGACGGTGGAGACCTCGACGTCGACGTTCGCGCCGCGATCGTCCCACGCGTGGGCGAGGTCGGTCAGCGCGCCTGCGGCAGCCCGGCGCCGTTGCGCTGGAAGTCCACGAGCAGGGCGTTCTCGTGCTCGATGCGCTCGGGGAGCTGCTCGAGATCGCGGAACATCGCCTTGAGGGTCCGTACGCCGGCGGGCGACTGCCGCGTGATCGCGCCGGCCAGCTCCAGCGCGGTCTCCTCGGCCAGGTCGGCGGGGACGCTGCGGTGCGCGAGGCCGAGGGTGGTGGCCTCGTCGGCACCGATCGCGCGGCCGGTGTAGATCAGCTCCTTGGCGCGGGACAGGCCGATCAGCGTGGTCAGCCGGGCCGGGCCGACCGGGACGCCGAGCCGGGCACCCGCCCAGGCCAGCTTGAGGTTGTCGCCGGCGACCCGCAGGTCGCAGCCGGCCACGATCTCGGCGCCGGCGCCCACGCAGTCGCCCACGCACACCGCGATGGTCGGCACCGGCACCTGCTCGACGCGCAGGTAGAGCTCGGCGAACGCCTCCATCCGCGTCACCCCGCCGGCCGCGTCGAGCTCCTCGCCCACGTCGGCCCCGGCGCAGAACGCGGTGGTGGAGGTGGTGGACAGCACGACCGCGCGCACGTCGGCGTCGTCGGCCAGCTCCGCCAGAGCGGTGTTGAGCAGACGGATCGTCGCGGTGTCGAGCGCGTTGCGCTTGGTGGGCCGGTCGATGCGGAGGATCTCGACGCCGTCGTCACGGCGCTCGCGGAGCAGGCTCATGGGCCCTGAGTATGGCGACCCTCCGCGAGCCAGGTGGCCGTGGCGTCCCACAGCCGCGCCGCCGTGGTGGCGTCGCCCGCATCCGGCGAGGGGTCGGCCGGCCCGCCGTCGCGGTAGTAGCCGGGCGCCAGATCCGGCGCGGTCGCGCACAGCACGGTGGTCCGGGCGCCCTGCTCGGGAGTCATCAGCGCGCGCCGCTCGAGCGGTGCGGCCAGCCTGCGCAGCGCACCCAGCACCGGGCTCGTCTCCAGGCCGCGGTCGGCGATGCGGGTGTAGACCTCCCCGGGGTGGACGGCGTACGCCGTGATCCGGGGGTGTCGCCTCCCGAGCTCGGTCGCGTGGTGGAGGAGCCCGAGCTTGGAGGTGCCGTAGGCGGCCCACGACTCATACGGTCGTACGCCGCCGAACAGCGCCGCGTTGCTCCCGCGCCGGTGCAGCTTGGACACCACGTTCACCACCCGGGGATCGGGGGAGGCCTCGAGGAGCGGCAGGAGCAGCGCGGTGAGGTGCCAGGTGCCCAGGTAGTTGACCCGCCAGTGGATCTCGTGACCGTCGACCAGCTGCGGCTCCTTCCAGCGCGATCGCAGGTCGAGGTGGATCCCGGCGTTGTTGACCAGCACGTCGAGGGTGGAGCGCTCCTCGGCGTACCACTGCGCGAAGGCCTGGACCGACGCCCGCGAGGAGAGGTCGAGGTCGTGCCCGACGACACCGTGCCCGATCCGCGCCGCGGCGGCCGAGGCACCGGACCTGGTCGTGACGACCACCTCCGCGCCCTGCTCGACCAGCAGACGGGCGGTCGCCTCGCCGAGCGAGCGCTCGCCGGCGCCGGTGACGAGGACGCGGGTCATCCGGCCGCCTTGATCGCGGCGAACAGCTCGTCCATCTCCGGCGAGATCCGCGCCAGCTCGACGTAGGGCGCCCCGAACGCGGAGCAGTCCAGGTAGGCGAACTCCATCGGTCCGGCCATGGTCCCCGACATCAGCACCTCGATGCCCTCGGCGGCGGCCGCGTCGAGGGCCTGCTGCAGGTCCGGGACGCGGAAGCAGACGTGGTGCAGCCCGGGGCCGGACCGCGCCAGGAACTCCGACCACACGCTGTCGCCGGACACCGGCCGGATCAGTTCGAGCTGGAGGTCGCCGCTGTAGGCCATCGAGACGTCTGCGATCGCGTCGCACGGCCGGCCGCGGAAGGTGCAGCTGTCCGGCCCGAACCGCACCCCCGGGATGCGCGTCCATGCGCCGACGCCGAACCGGCCGGTCAGCAGGCGCTCGGTCGCGTCGAGGTCGTCGGTGACCCAGGAGACCTGGGAGAGCGGTTCGTGGGTGATCGGCACGGGCTCCACCTGACGGGTTGGGAAGTAGAACGTGTTCTATCACGTTCCCGGTCGGCTTGACGTCCTCTTAGCGGTTCGCTGAGGAAGGCATAGGGCCCGCTCTGACATCGTGGGGCGCATGGAGGGAAGCACCGGAACCGCTGGACGCACGCGCCTCGTGGCGCGCGCACGGCGCTACCTGGCCGTCGTGGTGACGGGCGGCATCGCTGTGGGCGGCGGACTCACCGTCGCCGCCGCCCGGCTCGGTCCGCCGACGGCGGCGAGCCGACCGCACGGCTCGACCGCCTCGCGGCCGCGGGGCGCGCACGCCGCGCAGGCCGCGCATCGCACGCGGCACGCGACGTCGCCCGTGCGCGCCGTACCGCACCCCCGGCGTGCCGCTCGTCCCGCCGCCACCACCCACTCGTCCTGACCCGTCCCAGCCCGATCCCGGAGAGATGATCCAGATGACCATCAACGGTCTCCCGCTGCACCCGCTCGTCGTCCATGGCGCCGTCGTGTTCGCCCCGATCGCCGGCCTCCTCGCGCTCGCGTACCTGGTGCCGCGGTGGCGCCACCACCTGCGCTGGCCGCTGCTGGTCGTGGGCGCGCTGGCCGCCGTGCTCGTGTGGCTGGCCGGGTTCACCGGCGGATCGCTCGAGAGCTCGGCCTCGATGCGCACCGCGATGGAGGTCAACCCGGCCCTCGCGCAGGCGATCCACCACCACGAGGACCTCGCCGGCAAGCTCCAGGCCTCGACCTGGGTGCTCGCCGCGGTGGCGGCCGCGGCGTGGTGGTTCCATCACCGGCCCGGGCGCGTCCGTACCGCGCTGATGGTGCTGCTCCCGATCTGCGGCCTCGCCGCCCTGGTCCTCGTCGCTATGACGGGCGACGCCGGGGCGCGCGCGGTCTGGGCCGCCGGCGCCTGATCGGTACGACGCCGCGGACCCGCGCCGCGTACTCCTCGTAGGCCGGGAGCTCGCGGCGCAGGTCGCGCTCCTCGAGTTGGATGCCGACCGCGATGTAGCCGCTCGCCGCGGCCGCGAACAGCAGGTGGCCCCAGGTCATCGTGGGCGTGGCCCAGAACGCGACGAGCAGGCCGAGCATGAGCGGATGCCGGACCACGACGTAGAGCCAGCGAGCCCGGAACTGCGGGGGGCGGTCGCGCCCCGCGGCCTGCCGCAGCCCGACCAGCTCGAAGTGGTCGATCATGGACGTCGAGGCGATCGCGACGACCCAGCCGAGGGCGTACATCACCCAGACCGGCGCGCGCCACGGGTCGTCCAGGCGCCAGACGTCACCGCCCACCGGCTGCCAGAGAGCCAGGGTGAGCAGCAGGAGGACGTCGGCGCCCAGCACGTACGTCGACCGCTCGGCCGGCCGCGGCACGTACCGGGTCAGCAGCCGCTTGGCCGCCGGGCGGGCCATCGCCGAGTGGTGGACCGCGAAGGCGCCGAGCAGCGCCAGGTCGGCCGCCGCCGCCGGCGCCGGACCGAGCTGGGGCCGGCCGTCGACGGTGGTGAGCAGGTGCACGTCGGCCAGGAAGGCGACCGACCAGGCGATGGCGGCCAGGAAGCCGGCGTACGCGACCACGGCGTAGGCGAGGAGGAGGGTTCGTCCCATGGCGCCAGCGTCGTCGCGGCACCCGGTCGGCACATCGGGGGAACGACCGATGTTCCTGCGGGCGACGGCCGGCAACTAGGGTGCCGCCATGGCCGAGCTGCGAGTGACCGGAGTCGTGCCCGCCTCGGTGGAGGAGGCGTGGGCCGCCGTGTCCGACCTGAGCCGCTTCGACGACTGGCTGAGCCTGCACGACGGCTGGCGCGGCGAGGTGCCCGACGAGCTCGCCGCCGGCCAGCGGATCGAGAGCGTCATCAAGGCCAAGGGGATCCGCAACCGGATCGCCTGGGTCATCGAGGACTTCGCGCCGCCGCGCCACGTCGCGCTGGTGGGGGAGGGCGTGGGCGGCACCGCCGTCACGCTGACCTTCGACCTCACCGACGTCGACGGCGGTACGTCGGTCGCCATGCTCGCCCACTTCAAGCACCCGATGCTCAAGGGGCCGATGGGCGCGGTCGCCGCCCGCACGATCAAGGGCGACCTCGAGGCGTCCATGCGGCGCCTGGTCGCGATCGCGACCGCATGAGCGGTCCGGAGGTGCGGGTCGTCGACCTGCGGATCGCCGATGCGCCGCAGGCCTGGCGGGATGCGGGATTCGCCGTCGACGGCGACGTCTGCCGGGTCGGATCGGTGCTGCTGCGGTTCGTGGGTCGCGAGGCCGGACGGGGCGTCGTGGGCTGGGGGCTGAGCGGTGTCGAGGTCGGTGAGGTCGACGGCGTACCGACCGTTGGTCTCGATACGCCGCTCGCCGGCGCTCGCTCCTCCTCGACCAACGGCGTGACCGGCATCGACCATCTCGTGCTGATGACCCCCGACCTCGACCGGACCGTCACCGCACTCGCCGGGATCGGCCTGGAGCCGCGCCGGCGTCGGGACGCGGAGCTCGGCGGGAGCGCCGTGCAGCAGGTCTTCTACCGGCTCGGCGAGGTCATCCTCGAGGTCGTCGGCGACCCCGCCTCCCATGGCGAGGGCGCCGCCTCGATCTGGGGGATCACCTTCACCGTCGCGGACATCGACGCCACGGCTGCCCTGCTCGGCGAGGGCGTCGGGCGGGTCAAGGACGCCGTCCAGCCCGGTCGCCGGATCACCACCCTGCGCGGCAGGGCCTTCGACATCAGCACCGCGGTCGCCTTCCTCTCGGAGCGCGCATGAGCGCGCCGGTCGTCATCCACACCGACGGCGGCTGTACGCCGAACCCGGGCCCGGGCGGATGGGGAGCGGTGCTGCGCTTCGGGGAGCACGTCAAGGAGCTGTACGGCGGATCCCCGGAGCCGACCACGAACAACCGGATGGAGCTCACCGCGCCCATCGAGGCGCTCGAGCTGCTGACCCGGCCGTGCGTGGTGCAGATCCACACCGACTCGACGTACGTGCGCAACGGGATCACCCAGTGGGTGGCCGGCTGGAAGCGCAACGGCTGGAAGACCTCGGCCAAGCAGCCGGTCAAGAACGAGGACCTCTGGCGTCGCCTGGAGGCGGCGTGCGCGCGGCACGAGGTCGAGTGGTTCTGGGTGAAGGGTCACGCGGGCGTCGCCGACAACGAGCTCGCCGACCAGCTCGCCACCCGGGGCATGGCGGAGGCGATGGGCCGGTAGCACCGCGGCCCTGCCGATGGTCTCGATACGCGCTCGCTCGTTCCTCGCGCGCGCTACTCGACCACCGACAGGGCCCGCTGCTCAGCTGGTGTGGTGCACCTCCTGCAGCGCGTAGACCGGCGTCGGGATGCCCTCGTAGCGGGCCTTGAGCTGCAGCGCGAGGTAGAGCGAGTAGTGGCGCGACTGGTGCAGGTTGCCGCCGTGGAACCACAGCGCCTCCTGCTGGGTCGGCTTCCACATGTTGCGCTGCTCGCCCTCCCACGGGCCGGGGTCCTTCGTCGTGTCCGAGCCCAGGCCCCAGCACTTGCCGACCTTGTCCGCGACCTCCGGGGAGATGAGATCGGCGGCCCAGCCGTTCATCGAGCCGTAGCCGGTGGCGTAGACGACGAGGTCGGCGGGCAGCTCGGTGCCGTCGGCCAGCACCACGGACGACTCGGTGAGGTGGGAGACCTCGCCGTGCGCGAGCTTCACGTCGCCGCTCGCCACCAGCTCGGCCGCGCCCACGTCGATGTAGTAGCCGGAGCCGCGCCGCAGGTACTTCATGAACAGCCCGGACCCGTCGTCGCCCCAGTCCAGGTCGAAGCCGGCGGCCTCCATCCGGTCGTAGAAGTCCCGGTCGCGCTCGCGCATCCGGTCGTAGAGCGGGATCTGGAACTCGTGCATGATCCGGTAGGGGAGCGAGGCGAAGATCAGGTCCGCCTTCTCGGTGGTCACGCCGGCGGCGACGGCCCGCTCGGAGTAGAGGTCGCCGAGCCCGATGTCCATCAGCGTCGCGCTCTTGACGATGTGCGTCGAGGAGCGCTGCACCATCGTCACGTCGGCGCCGTGCTCGAACAGCGCCCCGCAGATGTCGAAGGCGGAGTTGTTCGAGCCGATCACCACGACCCGCTTCCCGGCGTACGCGTCCGGCCCGGGGTGTTGCGAGGAGTGCTGCTGCTCGCCACGGAACACGTCCTGGCCCGGGAAGTCCGGCACGTTCGGCTTGCCGGACATGCCGGTCGCCATCACCAGCTGGGACGGGTGCAGGGTCAGGGTCTCCCCGTCGCGCATCACCTCCACGGTCCAGGTGCCCGCGGCCTCGTCGTACGACGCCGAGGTGGCGACCGTGCTCGACCAGTAGGGCACCTCCATCGTCCTCACGTAGGACTCCAGCCAGTCGCCCACCTTGTCCTTGGGCGCGAAGACCGGCCAGTTGTCGGGGAACTTCAGGTAGGGGAGGTGGTCGTACCAGACCGGGTCGTGCAGGCACAGCGACTTGTAGCGGCTGCGCCACTGGTCGCCGGGCCGCGGGTGCTTGTCGATCACCAGCGCCGGTACGCCGAGCTGGCGCAGCCGCGCGCCGAGGGCGATGCCGCCCTGGCCGCCGCCCACCACGAGCACGTAGGGCTGCTCGGTCCGCCCGAGCGAGGCCTCCTCCGCCTCGCGGCGCTCGAGCCAGGTCTGGCGGTCCTTGTCGATGCCGTGCTGGGCGCCCATCGGGCGGCGTGTGCCGCGCGGCTCCTCGTGGCCGGTCAGCTCCTGGAGCGCGGTGAGGAGGGTCCAGGCCCGGTCCTCGCCGTCCTCGGGGACCAGCCGGAGCAGGCCGTTGCCGCGGCCGGTCGCGGTCTCGAAGCGGAACCAGGCGCTGACGACGCCGTCGTCCTCGGTGGCCGGCTCGGTCAGCTCGAACCCGCGCGGCGCGGTGCCGTCGAGGGTCGCGCCGAGCAGGTCGGCGACGCCGTCGCGACCCTCGACCGTCTTCAGGTTCCAGGTGAAGGAGACCAGGTCGCGCCAGAAGCTGGTCGTGGCGAAGTGGCCGGCCGCACCGGGGATGTCGCGGGCGGCGAGGGCTGCCTCGAAGGAGGTGAACCAGGCCTGGGCCCGGTCCGTCGCGGAGGTCTCGACCGGCCACGCCGAGGCGGAGGTGACGGGTCGTTCGTCGATCTGGGTCATGGGCACAGCAGACGCCTCGGAGGCCCCTCCCGGACAGCGTTGCAGCGCGTTGCAACGTGGCCGGGGTCACACTGTCCGGAGTAGCGTGGCCGAACGACGAGAGGGGTGGCCGATGCCTGCAGGCAACGTCCTGGGCGCCATCGCGCCGGGCACGGACCTGACCCTGCACGCCCGGGAGCTGGTCCGCATCCACGACGCGGTGCTCAGTGGGACCCGCCCGCCGGAGCGGCCGCGGGCCCTCGTCGCGCGGTCCTGGTCGCGGGTGATGGGCATGGGCCTGGCGGCCGACCGGGTGAACGCGCGCCGGCCGATGTCCGCCGAGGAGCTGGTACGCCGGCGGCGTACCTCTCGGCTGTCGCTGGTCATCGACGACCTGCGCAGCGTGCTGTCCACCATCGCCGACGCGTCGCTGTTCCTCATGGTGGTGTGCGACGCCGACGGCGTGCTGTTGTGGCGCGAGGGCTCGGCTCGGGTGCGGGCGACCGCCGACCGGCTCGGCTTCGTCGAGGGCATGGTGTGGACCGAGCAAGTCGTCGGCACCAACGCGATCGGCACCGCGATCGCCGAGGGCGCCCCGGTGCAGCTGTTCTCCGCGGAGCACTTCGAGAGCCAGCAGCACCCCTGGTACTGCACGGCCGCCCCGATCCACGACCCGCGCGACGGGGAGCTGCTCGGCGTGGTCGACGTCAGCGGCCCCGCGCTCACCCTGCACCCCGCGATCGGCGCGCTCGTCGAGAGCGCCGTGCGGATCGCGGAGTCGTCCCTGTGGCGCCACCACCGGGCCGGGCTGGAGAGCCTGCGCCGCGCGACCGAGGCGGTGGTCGGCGCGACCAGCGGTCCGCTGCTCGTCGTCGACGACCACGGCTGGGTCGCCCACCAGTCCGGCATCTCCGCGCGCGACCGGATCGAGGTGCCCCGTGCGGACCGGACCATCGCCGTGCCCGGGCTCGGGCTGTGCCTGCCCGAGCGGCTGGGGGAGGGCTGGCTCGTGCGTCCCGGCACGCCCGACAGCCGGCTGCGGGCGCGCCTGCTGCGCGGCGCCCAGCCGGTGCTCGAGGTGACCGGCGACGACGCCTGGCGCACCGCGCTCACCCCGCGCCACGCCGACATCCTCGGCCTGCTGGCGGGTGCCGGCGCCCGAGGCCTCACCGCCGCCGAGCTCAGCACCCGGCTGTACGGCGACGCCGAGCACCTGGTCACCGTCCGGGCCGAGGTGTCCCGGCTGCGGCGTGCGGTGGGCGGCCTCATCGACACCCACCCCTACCGGCTGGCGGGGGGCGTGGAGCTCGAGGTCGTCGGGGCCTGAGCCGCCCTGCTCAGACCCGGGGCCTCGCCGCGGCCCGCACCAGGTCCTCGAAGAGGGCGGCGAGCTCGTCGTCGTCGACATCGGCGGGAGTGGTGAGCATCCGGCGCCCGAAGTGCTCGGCCGCGGCGATGATCGCCTCGGACGCGAGCCTCTCGCGGCTGGTGACCTCCCGGCCGCCTGCCAGCAGCCGGGCGAGCTGGCGCCGGACGAGCCGGCGCCCCTCCTCGATCCGGTCCAGCACGACCTGCGGCGCCTGGCCGCCGGTGAGCAGGATCGGCCCCCAGGTCCGCGGGTTCCCGCGCACCGCGGCGGCCCAGGCGTGGGTGACCTCGGCGGGTGACGGTGTGGAGTCGCCGAACGCGGCGAGCAGCTGGGTGATCACGTCGGCGTAGGTGCGGTCGAGGAGCTCGCCGAGGAGCAGCGGGAGCTTGGCGTAGGCGCCGTACACGACCGGCTTGGTGACGCCCGCCTCGGCGGCGATCGCCTCGATGGTGACCCCGCCGTAGCCCTCCCGGCCGATCAGGGTCAGGGCGGCCTCGAGGAGCTGCTCCCGGCGCTGCTCGATCGGCATCCGGGCCGCGTAGGTGCGGCGGGTCCGGGTCGTCGTACTCATCGCCCACCTCCTTCGGAAGACCTTGACAGACATTGCTACGGTCGCGTAGAAAAAGATTACTACTGATTCGTAGTATATGCGAGAGGACACCGGATGGCGCGCAAGGTGGAGCCGGCCCAGGACTACGGCTTCTTCGGCCCGGAGTCGGTGACGTGGAAGGTCTGGAGCTACCCGACCTCGTTGACCGTCGGGTTCATCCGTGCGGTCGTGGTCGAGGAGCTCGATCCCGACCTGGTCGCCTCGGTCGACAAGACCCACGACATCTACCAGCGGCCGCGGACCCGCTACGACCGGACGCTGCGCTACTTCTCGATGGTCGCGTTCGGCGGATCCGAGCAGACGCTCAAGGCCGCCGACATCCTGGTCAAGGTGCACTCCAAGGCCATCGGCATCGAGCCGTACGCCGGCGGTCGGTACGACGCCAACGCGCCGCACTCCCAGCTCTGGATCCACCTCACCGCCTGGCACTCGATCCTCTACGCCTACGAGCGCTACGGCCCCGGTCGGCTGACGCCCGAGGAGGAGGCCCGCTACTGGGAGGAGTGCGCGGTCGCGGCCGAGCTGCAGACCTGCGATCCGGCCGACGTGCCGCGCACCCGCGAAGGCGTGATCGCCTACTTCGACCGGATGCGGCCGCAGCTGTCCGGCTCGCCGATCGCGGTGCAGGCGATGCGGCACCTGCTCAACGGCGGCCTGCTCGTCTCGCCGCTGCCGCGCTGGCTGCTGCCGGTCTCGTGGGTGAACAACCTGGTGCTGCGGGCGGGCGTCATCGCCACGCTGCCGCGCTGGATGCGCGAGATGGCCGGCATCCGCCAGCCGGCGCTCGTGGACGCGATGGTCCGGCCGATCCTGATGGTGGTGTTCCGGCTGGCCCGGCTCAGCGCCTCGGTGCAGGTCGTCGCGCTGGGGATGCTGTCGCCGGGCAGCGTCCCGATCGTCGAGCCGGTGCTGCGGGGGATCCCGCCCCGGCATCCGGTGGTGCTGACGCCGGCCGCCGCGCGCGAGCGCTACGGCTACGACAGGCCCGCCGAGGCCCACCTGGAGTGGCGGGCCAAGCAGCACGACCGCGTCTTCGGCGCCGGCGAGGAGCCGAGCGACGCAGGCCTGGTGGAGTCCGAGCAGATCCTGGGGAAGCGATGAGCATGAGGTACGACGAGACCAAGACCGTGACCCCGCGCGAGGAGCGGGTCGACCGGCCGGTGTCCGCGGGGGCCAAGCTGCTGATGGCGGTGTTCGCCCTCGGGGCCGTGGTCTACGTGGTGATCGGCCTGCGCTACGCGGCCGGCCACTCGCTCACGGTCGCCGGCATGTCCGGCCCGGCGTCCTGGGCCGGGTACGCCGCGCAGGTGCTCGGCTGGCCCGCGATGGCGCTCACGCACTGAGATCCGGCCGGGGCCGCGTGAACCTTGCGGCGGCGTACCTCGTGGAAGGGGCATGAGGATCCGCACCCTGCTGCTCGCGCTCGCCCTGACCCTGAGCGGTCTGCTCTCCGTCCTGCCCACCGCGGCGCCGCCCGCCCAGGCAGCGACGCCGGTGCAGGTGGCGATCCGGAACATGGCGTTCTCGCCCTCGTGGGTGAAGATCCATCGCGGGCGCACGGTGCGCTGGACCAACCACGACCCGATCGCCCACAGCGTGGTGGTGACCAGCGGGCCGCGGATCTTCCGCTCGCCGCTGCTACAACCCGGCCAGTCGTTCTCGCACACCTTCCGCGTGGCCGGCACCTACCGCTACAAGTGCGGCATCCACCCGACCATGCGGGGCACCGTCAAGGTGGTCTAGGCCGCGGCCGATCTTGTCCGGCGAAGTGACCGGGCTCACACCCTGACGATGCCAGAATGCGACCGTGACCTCGCCGAGTCCACATGACTGGCGACCGTATGTGTCTCGGGTCACGGTCGACTGGCTGCGTGACGCCCCCGACCGGATCCACCAGCGCCTCACCGGCTCGCTGGTGTCGGCGGACCTGTCCGGCTTCACCGCGATGTCCGAGCGTCTCGCCGTGCTCGGCCGCGAGGGCGCCGAGCGGCTCACCGGCATCGTCAACGGCTGCTTCGAGGCGCTCATCGCGATCGCGGACAGCGAGGGCGGCGACGTCTTGAAGTTCGGCGGCGACGCGCTGCTCATCTGGTTCCCGGGCGCGGACTCCGCGCTGGCGGCGGCACGGGCCGCGGCGCGCATGCAGCAGACGATCCGGGCCCCGCGGTTCTCCCGGATCGGCCTCAGGATGTCGGTGGGCGGGCACTTCGGGGAGTTCGACCTGTTCCTGGTGGGGGAGCCGAGCTGGCGCGAGCTGGTGCTCGCCGGCGCACCCGTGACCCGCACGGTCGAGCTGGAGTCGGCGGCCGGGGCCGGGCAGGTGCTGGTGAGCCCGGAGCTGGCGTCGTACCTGCCCGAGGGATGGCGCGGGCCGGCCACCGACACCGGGATCCTGCTGGATCCGCCGCCGCTGCGCCGCCCGCGTGGCGTCCCCGAGCCCGACGCGGGACCGACGCCGCTGGAGCTCATCTCGCCGAGCCTGCGCGAGGACATCCGGGCCCTGGCACAGCTCGGCGGCGAGCACCGGCTCGCGACCATCTCGTTCGTGGAGTTCGAGGGCACCGACCACCGGCTCGAGGAGATCGGGCCCGCCGGCTTCGCGCGATCACTGGACAGCCTGGTGCGGGCGACCCAGCACCTGCAGGGCGTCTACGGCGTGCAGTTCCTCTACAGCGACGTGATCGGCAACGGCGTGAAGCTCATCGCGACGGCCGGCGCACCCCGGTCCACGGTCAACGACGACGAGGCCGCGCTGCGGTTCACCGTCGATCTGGTCCACGGCGACCGGCGGCACAAGCTCAAGGGCGGGGTCAACCGCGGGCGGGTCTTCGCGGGCTTCCTCGGATCGCCCCTGCGGCGTACCTACACGGTGATGGGCGACCCGGTGAACCTCGCGGCCCGGCTGATGGCGAAGGCCGAGCCCGGCCAGGTCGTCGCGGCCGCGGACGTCCTCGACCACGCGCACTCCGAGATCCGGGCCCGGGAGCTGCCGCCGTTCCTGGTCAAGGGCAAGGCCCAGCCGATCAAGGCGCACGTCATCGACGAGGTGGGCGCCGAGCTGCTGACCGCGAACGGTCCCGGCGACCTGCCGCTGGTGGGGCGCGAGGCCGAGATGGCGCGGCTCTCGGAGTGGGTCGGCGACGTCGCCGCGGGCCGCGGCCGGGCCGTGGTCGTCTCCGGGCCGGCCGGCATCGGCAAGTCCCGGCTGATCGACGAGGTCGCCGCCGACGACCGGCTGTTCACCCGCGTGACGGTCCTGTGCCAGCCCTACTCGACCAGCACGCCGTACGCCGCCGCCCGGGTCGTCCTGCGCCGCCTCCTCGGCATCCAGCACAGCGCCACCCCGGAGCTGGCCGGCCAGGTGCTGCAGCGCACGGTCGCGCGGGTGCGGCCCGGCCTGCTGCCGCTCCTCCCGCTGCTCGCGGTGCCGATCGGTGCCGTCGTCGCGCCGACCGCCGAGGCCGACGCGATCGCGGAGGAGTTCGTGCTGCCGCGCACCTACGACGCCGTGCTCGAGCTGCTCACGGTCATGGTCGCGACGCCAACGCTCATCGTCGCCGAGGACGCCTACTACGCCGACGAGGCGTCCGCGGGGCTGTTCCGCGCGATGGCGCTGGCGATCGCCGACTACCCGTGGCTGCTGATCGCCGCCGCCCGGCCGGGCACCGCCGGCGTCCTCGACGCCGGTGAGGAGGTCGACCGGATCGAGCGGCTCGAGCTGGAGCCGCTCGCGCCCGAGGCCGCGGCCGAGCTGGCGACGACGGCACTCGGCGACGCCGCCGGCCCGGCCGACCTGGCCGCCGCCGACCGCGCCGACGGCAACCCGCTGTTCGTCCTGCAGCTGATGGAGGCGGTCCGGGCCGGCGTCGAGGCCGACGACCTGCCCGAGTCGGTGGAGCGGGTGATCGCCGAGCGCCTCGACCGACTGGCCCCCGACGACCGCACGCTGCTGAGGTACGCCGCGGTGCTGGGCCCGCGCTTCGACGTACGGCTGCTCGACATCGTGCTGAAGGGAGCCGGCCAGGTCCTGCCCGACGACGTCACCTGGGACCGCCTGGGCGACCTGGTCGAGCCCGAGAGCGAGAAGGTGCGCCGCTTCCGCCACCTGCTCTACCGCGACGTCGCCTACGAGGCGCTGCCGTTCCGGCCGCGGGCCAAGCTGCACCAGCAGGTCGGCGAGCTCCTCGAGGCCAGCTCGTACGCCGACGACGTCGCCCTGCTCGCCGAGCACTTCTTCCGCGCCGGCGACCACGAGCGCACCTGGCGCTACTCGGTGGCGGCCGGGGACCGGGCGTGGAGGCAGATGGCCGTGGCCGAGGCCATCGCCGCGTACGCCAGGGCCGTCGGCGTCCGCGGACGCGTCCGGGGGGTGCGGCCCGTCGAGGTGGGGCGGGTCTTCGAGGTGCTCGGTGACGCCTACGAGCGCAGCGCCCAGTACGAGCGCGCCGAGTCGAGCTACCGCGCCTCGGAGAAGACGCGCGCCGGCGAGCTGGGGCTCGCCGACCAGTCGCGCCTGATCCGCAAGCGCGGGATGCTCCGGGAGCGCACGGGCCGGTTCCGCCAGGGCATCCGCTGGTACGGCCGGGGCCAGGTCAGGTTGCGCGAGCTCGGAGCCACCGATGTGGACCCGGCGCTGCTCGTGGCCACGGCAGCCTGCTGGGAGCGGCTGGGCGAGTACGAGCGACATCTGGACCTGGCGATCGAGGCGTCCCGCGTCGCCGTGTCGATCGGGGATCGCAGGACCGAGGCGCATGCCTGTGCGCTCGCGCAGTACGGCTTCACCGTGACCGGGCGGAACCGCGATCTCGAGTACGGACTGCGCGCGGTCTCGATCTTCGAGGAGCTCAACGACGCGGCCTACCAGGGCAAGGCCCTCAACAACGTCGCGATCGCGCGCTACTACAGCGGCGACTGGATCGCCGCGTCCCGGGACTGGAGGACCGCTGCGGGACTGCTCCTGACGGCCGGCGACGTCATGGAGGCCGCGACGGTGCGCAACAACCTGGGCGAGATCCTGTCCGACCAGGGCCGCCTCGACGAGGCGGTCGCGGCCTTCGAGTCTGCACTCGGGACGTGGTCGGCCGCGGGATACCCCCTCGGCTGCGCGGTCGCCACGAGCAACATCGGGCGCGCGCACGCGCGGATGGGCCGTGGCCCCGGCGCGATGACCGCGCTGGCCTCCGCGCTGGGGTCGTTCGAGCGACTGCAGGCGCGCGCCTTCGAGCTGGAGACGAGCCTGCGCATCGCCGAGTCGCACCTGCTGTCGGGCGACACCGCGGCGGCGGCGGAGGTGATCCGGAGCGTCGAGACGGCCGTCGGCGAGGGCCACAGCTTCCCCGGCTCCGATGCCTTCCTGGCGCGGCTGAACTGCTGGCGGACCTGGCAGCTCGGCAATGCGGAGGCGGCGCTCACCGCCGCTCAGAAGGCCGTGCTGCTCGCCGAGGAGGGCGGGGCCAGGTTCGAGCGGGCGGTCTCCCTCAACGACGCGGCCGTGCTGTCCGGGGATCCGGCGGTGCTGGCCGAGGCCGAGGCCGAGCTGGCGGCGCTGGGAGTCGTCCGGCTCCCAGCGCTGCCCGTCCCGCTCTGAGCGCCCGATCTAGCCGATCAGGCTCGCCGTGGCCGTCGAGCCGTGGTAGATGTCCTTGCCCGCGAAGGTCGCGTTGTAGTGGCCGGCCAGGAGCATCGCCAGCGTGTAGGTGATCGTCGAGGGGCAGCTCGCCGTACCGCTGCTGTTGGTGGTGGCGGTGCAGATCGTCGTCCCGTCCGGCAGCGAGAAGGTGATCGACTGACCGCTGAGCGCTGTCCCGGAGCTGTTCTTGAGCGTTGCCGAGATGGCTCCGCTCTTGAGCGTGACCGTGCTCGTCCCGGTCTTCAGCTGCAGCAGTGCCGCCGTCGCCGTCATCGTCGTCCTGCGGTTGACCAGGACGGTGCCGGTGGCGGTCTGTCCGACGTTGTCGAGGATCGTGACGGTGGCCGTGGTGTCGACGTACGACGTCGGGTAGACGTGCGTGGCGGTGAGGGTGCCGCCGCCCGCGCTGTTGCGGGTCACCGTGCAGCCGGAGCCCGCGATCGCGCAGTTGGTCGTCGCGCCGTCGCCCCAAGCCACCGTGCCGCTGTAGGTCAGCACGGAGTAGCCGGTGAACGGGACCGTGAGGGTCGTCGTGGCGCCGTCCTTCGGCTTCGTGACGCCGATCGTGCCGACGGTCGCCGGTGCCGGGACCACGGTGAACGTGCGGGTCAGCGTCCGCTGGCTCGGGGCGTTGCCCGCGTTGTCCGGCCCGGTCGTGACGATGACCGTGTGCGGTCCCGGGGGCAGCGGCACCGTGGAGCCGCTGGTGACCGGTGACCCGTCGAGCGTGGCCGTGCACGAGGACGACCCGGAGCCCGCGTCGGGGCAGCTGAACAGGATCAGCGAGCCCGGGGCGGCGGGCATCGCCTGGCCCACCGCCGGGCTGTCGAGGCGCACGGTCGGCCCGACGGTGTCGATCGGGATCGTGACCGTCCGGGTCTGCCCGTCGGCGCTGGTCACCCGGACCGTGTGCAGCCCGGTGCCGGTCACCTGGAACGGCTGCTGGTAGCCGGCCGGGTCGTTCTCGCCGACGATCTCGTAGACGTCGCGACTGCCGCCGGTCACGGTCACGGTGACCGCGCCGGTGTACCAGCCCGCGTTGCCCTGCTGCCCGCTCAGCGCGACGTTCAGCGGGTCGACGTTGCCGCCGCCGGTGCCGCCGGTGCCGCCGGTGCCACCGTTGTCGGTGGTCCCGCCGATGACCGCACCGTCGGCGAAGTTGTCGGCCTTGTCGGTGGTGACGGCGACGTTGCCGGCCGCGTCGACCGCCTGGAGGATGAGCTCCAGGTTCCGGCCGGTGGTCGGGATCGATCCGCTCCACTCATCGGTTCCGGCGGTGCGCACCAGGTCGAGGCTGCGCCAGGTCGTGTCGACCCCGGCCGGCGGGTCCTGCAGGACCAGCAGGTAGACGCGCTTGATCCGGGAGGCATCGCCGCGGTCGTCCATGACGTGGGTGGAAACGGTCAGCAGGCCGTTGGCGACCTGGCCGGTCACCTGCGAGAACGTCGGCGCGGTCCAGTCGTCGTTGGCCGCCGGGGCGAGGAACGTCTCCACGTCCATCGAGTGGTACTTGCGCTGCAGGCCGGTGCCGTCGGGCGCCGTCGTACGGAAGTAGCCGGTGGTGGCGGCGACGTGGAAGGTGGCGCCGGCCGGCGACAGGCCGTCGTTGACCTGCACCGCCCGCGTCGGGAAGGCCGTGTCCACGCCGACGTCGACGCGCTCACCGCTGCTGTCCACGATCGGCTGGAACACGTAGGGGTCGGTGTCCGGGCGGTCGTTGCTGGTCAGGCTGAGCACGAGCGCGTCGTGAGCGGCGGTGCCCGTGGGCAGCGCGTACTCCTGGTCCGTGCGCGGCTCGACCGGGCGTCCCTGCACGGTCGTCACGTCGTCCTGCCCGGTCGTCGGGTCGACGGCGGCAGCGTACGTCGTCCCGTCGCTCGCGGTGCGGTCGACGTAGGTCGGCTGGATGTGCGTGAGCGCGACCGAGAGCGAGGTCGCGTTGTCGGGCACGACCAGCGGGGAGACCGGTGCCGGCGGCGCGGGCGGGTTGGGGACGTCCAGCTGGTAGAACGGCAGGCCGTAGAAGGTGGTCTCCTCGAGCACCTTCTCGTCGTACGGCGTGTACTGGGACAGCCCCGAGAAGTAGGCGTTCTTCGCGTACAGCAGGGCGTCGCCGACGGTCATGCTGCCGTCGAGCCGCTGGGCGTAGTCGCCCATCAGCTGCTCGGACAGCGCGACGGTGTCGGTGTCGCCGTACCCGAAGCCGGTGTTGCCGACGAAGACGCCGCCCTGGCTCGACACCGCCTGCGCGAAGTCGAGGGCGCGCTTGTCGTTGCTCCCGAGCAGCAGGTCGCTGGCCGACAGGCCGCTGTGGCAGCCCATGGAGAAGACGACCGATCCGGCGAGGTCCCCGTTGAGGGAGCCGCGGACCGCCGCGGCGGTGAACAGGTCGGTCTCGTCGTGGGTGGTGTTCCCGGCGCCCGGCAAGGACCGGAAGTGGTCGAAGTGGGCGTTGATCGAGAGCAGGTTCGGCTTGAGCGCGGCGATCGCGTCCTCGAGGTCCTGCCGGGTCCACGAGTCCGAGATGAGGTGCGTGTCGACGCTGCCGTAGGTCTTGTCGACCTGCGACGCCACGCCCTGCGCTCCGTCGGTCAGGAAGTCGTAGCCGGTCACCAGCCCGGTGCCGACGGCGAGCCTGCCGTTGGCGTTCTCGAAGTCGGTGAGCTGGTTGCCGATCTCGGTCGGAGACTCGACCAGCCGGCCGATCGTGGTGTCCGGGATGTAGAGCGTGCGGTCGCCGAAGGCGTACGGCGAGCGGTCGACGTAGGCGTTGTCGGTCTGCACGCTGCTGGTGGCGAAGGTCGCGTAGAGGGCGTTGCCCGCGTCGGAGAAGGTGCTCGCGTAGCCGCTCTCGTTGGCCACCGTGGTGCGGTCGGGGACCCGCGCGAACGGGACCGCGTCGTCGCCGCCCACCAGGACGACGTTCTTCAGGTTCGCGCCGCCCGCCCGGTAGCCGTTGAGGATCCGGGCGATCTCGCTGACGACCCCGTTGGCGCCCGAGGGCAGGCAGGGACTGGCGTCCCAGCGCCCGTACGCGTCGCGGACGGCCGGGTCGGCGTCGACCGTCAGGACCGAGGCCCTCTGGCCCAGGTTGTGGCTGTTCAGCCAGGCCGTGAAGGAGTGCAGCTGGTCCATCAGCGCGGCGGTCCTGTCCTCGCCGTACAGGCCGGCCATCCGGGACCGGTTCACGACGAACACCGTGTTCGTCCCGCTCGGCAGGGTCTGCGGGAGCTCGGAGCCGAGGGTGCCGGCAGCGATCGTCCGCGAGGGGCAGGCGGGCTGGTCGTGCGAGACGAACCTCTTCAGCCGCAGCGCGTAGGGCTGGGTGTCGGTGGCCGCGTTGTAGCCGGACACGGCGAGGTAGTAGGTGCCGGTCTTGGTGAGCTCGCCGGTGTCGATCTGCTCGTCGGCGCGGCCACGGTTGAACGAGCCCTGGATGACCGCGTGGGCGCCGAGCCCGGAAGGCTCGGGGATGTCGTTGCCGACCGTGGGCTGCGGGGTCGCCGTGCCGTCCTGGCTGGACGCGGGCAGGCCGGTCCCGCCGCTGTCGGCGACCGGGTCGAGGGTGCGTCCTCCGGTGGCGACGATCGACCCGTCGCTCGGCGCGTAGAGGACCATGTCCAGGTCGGCGTCGAGGTTGCTCAGGCTCAGCGAGACCCGGGTGCCGGGGTCGCTGACGTCGAACTTGTAGACGTCCAGGTCCCCGGCGTGCGAGACGTGGGAGAGCATGATCGTGTCGTCCGGCAGCGGGGTGGCGGTGGCGACGGTGTCGTTGGGCTCGATCGCCTCGGTGACGTTCGTCGACGCGGTGTCGCTGTCGACGGCGTCGTCATCGACCAGGAACGCCGTCGCTCGGACGGACGTCGGGCCCAGGGCCAGGGGTGCGTCGAGGTCGAAGGTCAGCGACTGCGGCGCGCCCGCGGGCACGTCGGTGAAGGTCCACGTGGCGGTGTCGCCGGTGATCGTCGGTGTCAGGTCGGCGTCGTTGCCGTCGCCGGCGATCGTGGACCGGTCCAGGCGGGAGCCGGTCGGCAGCTCGACGGTCACCCGGACGGTGCGCGGGAGTCCGTCCGGCGCGTCCGCGCGGTAGGCCACCGTCACCGGTGAGCCGTTCGGGTTGGTGTCCAGGGCCTGGGTCTCGACCTGGGAGAGGTCGAGGGAGGACCAGGGGTACTGCTTCGGGTTGAGCAGGGCGAGCAGCAGGTCGCCGAGGGTGATCTTCCCGGCCGCGTCCGAGCTCAGGGCCGAGAGCAGCTGGCCGAGCGTGGTGTCCCCGTAGGCCTTGAGGTCACCCAGGGTCAGGTCGTCCAGGTCGGCGAGATCGCCCAGCGTGGCTCCGGGCATCGCCTGGGACAGCGCGGCCCTGAGGTCCTCGGCGCTGTAGACGCCGCCGTCCGGCTTCTGGATGGCTCCGGCGAGGTCTCCCAGGCGGATGCCCGCGAGGGCCCCGGTGAGGTCGCTGAGGTGGAGGTACTGGAGGAGCACGTCCACCTCGCCGAGGGTGACGTCGTCCCAACCGGTCAGGTCGGCGAGGGACAGGTGCGCGTCGTCGACCGCCTCGCGGAGCTGACCCCGCGTGAAGTCGATGAGGTGATCGGCCAGGTCCCCGAGCCGGACGCCGCCCGCCGCGCCCTTGACGTCGGCGAGGGTGAGGTACGGCCAGATCTGCGGCAGCTCGCCCAGGGTGAGGTCGTCCCACCCGCTGAGGTCGGCCAGGGTCCGGTTCCCCAGCGCACTGATGAGCTGGTCGGCGGTGAGGTGGCTACCCGCCCCGATGAGGTCGCTGAGCCGCATGCCGTGGGCGAGGGCGCCCAGATCCCCGATCACCGCGCCCGGCTTGAGCGCACCGGCCCGGGCCGCGTCGCCGAAGGTGGCGCGGGCGCAGTCGACCAGGCCGCAGTCGACCAGCGTGGCCAGTTGCGAGGTCGGGACGCTGGAGAGCGGGACCGAGGACAGCGGCGTGCTGCCGAGGTCGACGCTGGACAGCGGCACCGACGACAGTGGCGCGCCGTTGACGCTGACGCTCGAGAGCGGGACCGATGAGAGGGGCACCGACGACAGCGGGACGCTGCTCAACGGCACCGAGGACAGCGGCACCGAGGACAGCGGGACGGAGGAGAGGGGCACCGAGGAGAGCGGGGTCGCTCCGAGGTCGACGCTGGACAGCGGCACCGACGAGAGAGGTGCTCCTCCGAGCGTGACGCTCGAGAGCGGGACCGACGACAACGGGACCGAGGAGAGCGGGACGCTGGACAGCGGGACCGAGGACAGGGGCACCGAGGACAGCGGCACGCTGGACAGCGGGACCGAGGAGAGCGGCGTGCTGCCGAGGTCGACGCTCGACAGCGGCACCGAGGACAGCGGCGTACCTCCCAGCTTCACGCTGGAGAGGGGGACGGACGACAGGGGCACCGAGGACAGCGGCACGCTGGACAGCGGGACCGAGGACAGCGGCGTGCTGCCGAGGTCGACGCTGGACAACGGGACGGAGGACAGCGGCGAGCCGGCCAGGCCGACCGAGGACAGCGGGACGCTCGACAGGGGCACGCTCGAGAGCGGGACCGACGACAGGGGGACGCTGGAGAGCGGGACCGACGACAGGGGCGCGCCGCGCACCCCGATCGAGAGCACGGTGACGGAGTCGTTGGCGGCGTCCGAGGGGTTGTCGCAGTCGAGGCCGAGACGGGTGGTGTCGGCACCGGCGGCCTTGAGCGCAGCGCACCACTCGCCGATGACGTTGCCGGTGTGCGCGGGGTCGATGTCGACCGACGAAAGCGGAAGTCCGCCGAGCGCGATCGAGGCGAGGGGCACCGACGAGAGCGGCGATCCCGCGAGGGTCAGCGCGCCGAGCGGCAGGGCCTGCACCGACGGGAGGTCGTAGACCTGGCTGAGGAGGACGCTCTGGAGCGGCACCCCGTCGTACTGCGTGCCGGCGAGGACGGCCGCCCAGCCACCCGCCACCGAGGACAGGGGCACACTCGAGAGCGGGACCGACGACAGCGGGACGCTCGAGAGCGGCACGCTCGACAGGGGGACCGAGGACAGGGGTGAGGCGTCGAGGGCGCTTCCCACGGGGGCCTGCGACAGGTCGATGCTGCCGATCGGGGCGGCCGCGATGGAGCCGTCGGTGGTGCTGTTGCGGGTGAGCAGGGACGGCGGCAGGCCCGCGGTCCTGAGCTGGGACGCACCCACCTGCGTGGTCGCGGGCAGCGAGACGTCGACGAAGGCCTGCGGCCCCGGCGGGGGTACGACGCCGGAGGTGTCGTAGGTGAACACCGCACCGGTCGCGATGCCCTCGATGTCGGCCTGCGGGGCACCGATGACGGCGCCGCCGTTGGCGGGCCAGTTGGTGACCGCGTAGCCGAAGTGGGTGGCGGGGGCGTTGTCCACCGGGACGGTCAGGATGCCGCTCTTGGACCACCGGGCCGAGCCGTCGGAGCGCACCTTGGCGACGTACACCGTCGCGTTGCCGTCGCCCTCCTGCGGCGTGCCGACGACCAGGGTGGGCACGGAGCCGCCGTGGTTGAGGGAGATCCCGCGCCCGATCGAGCCGGTGGGCACCGGCCGCACGTCCATCTCGCGCACGGCGACGTCGCCGACCATGCGGTACACGCGGACGCGGTAGAGGCTCAGGTCGTCGCTCGGGTCGTCGCCGCTGACGGCGTACCGGTTGCCGACCAGGGACAGGCCGACGGGGTCGCCGGTGTCGGCGAGGTCCATCGGGAAGCTGCCGTGGGCCGCCAGGTTCGTCGACGGTCCGCCGTCGGTGAACCGGGCCAGGCCGCTGCCGTCGGACGGGGCGACGAGCACGCTCGTGCCGTCGGCGGCGAGCGCCTCGCCGAAGCCGGTCGAGCCGCTGGGAGCGCCGACCTTCTGCAGGGCGAGGTAGTTGAGGACCGACGTCGTCGGGGACGCCTTGTCGAAGCGGTAGACCGCACCGGCGTCGCTGTCGGCGTGCGGTGCGCCGACGAGGAGCGTGCCATCGGCGGTGAACGTGACGGCGGAGCCGAAGCCGGCGCCTGCCTGGACGCCGCTCAGGTCGCTGAGCGGAGTGCTGTTCTCGCGGCCGCCGGCCCAGATCTTGTAGCCGGACTGGTACGCCGTCCCGGGCGGTCCGTCGCGGCCGAAGATCGCCACCGAGCCGCCATCGGTGATGGTCGTCGGTGCTGTGGGGTTGTTGCCGTCGGTGTCGAAGTAGTCGTCCGCGGGGTCACCGACGGCGACCGCGAGGCCGACGTCCTTGCCCTGTGCGTCACGGGTGACGTGCAGTGCGACGGCATTGCCCCAGGTGCTGCCGGTGCTCTTGATGTTCGAGTAGGGGAAGAGCATCTGCTCGAAGACCCAGGTGCCCGTGCCGTCGCGGTGGTAGATCGCGACCGCACCCTGGCCGAATCCGCTGCCGCGGTTGCTGCCCGGCAGGGTCACGGCGAGCTCGTCGCCGTCCTGCGCCACGGCCGTGCCGAACCCGTCGCCGTCGAGGATCGAGGCCAGCGGCTGGAGCTCGGCCGAGACGGCGTACGAGGTGCCGGTCCGGTGGAAGGCGACCACCCGCCCGACGAGGGTCTCGTACGCCGTGCCGAAGGCAGACGCCCCGACGAGGACGTCGTTGTCGCTGGCCGCCAGGGCGGTGCCGAAGCCCTGTGCCAGGCCGCCGTGCTGGTCGCTCGCGGTGCTCGGCACCAGCCGGGCGGCGAAGGTGCCGGCGGTCCCGGGGCCCGAGTTGGCACGCGTGTAGGCGTAGATGGCGCCGTTCTTGCCGGTCGCGATCGCCTGGTTCGGAGCGGAGACGTAGAGGCGACGGCCCGTGCTGTCGATGGCCACCCGGGTGCCCATCCCCGAGCTGGCGACGGCCTCGTTCGCGGGGGTGGTCGGGTCGTCGGGGAGGATCCGCTGGACCTGGTTCCACACGTAGGTGCCCGGTCCGGCGGTCACGGTGAAGAGGTAGCCGGCGCCCGTGCTGCTGTTCTCGAGCGGAGCGCCGACGAGCAGCGTGTCGTCCGGCGCCACGGCGACCGAGGACCCGAACTTCGCGCCGGCGACGGTCGGGGAGGACGTGAGCCGGGCCTCCTGGACCCAGCTGGCTCCCTGGAAGTTGAACGTGTAGACCGATCCCTCGTTCGTGGTGGTGCCGAAGGGGGCGGGGTTGGCGATCGTGCCGCCGGTGTGGGTCTGGACGCCGTCGTCACCGGGCGCCCCGATCGCGATCGCACCGACCGGGTTGATCGACACGCTGGTGCCGAAGAGCTGCAGGATGTCGCGGTTCGCCGGGGGCTGGGTGATGCCGCCCGGAGGGTCGATGCGCGCCTCGAAGGCCCACGGCGTCCCGAAGGCACCCGTACGCCGGAAGACCTCCGCCGTGCCGATCTGCTCGCTCGGCGCGCCCACGGTGCCGTCCGGGTTGAGCGTCCGGACGCCCTGGTCGCCCGCGTTCGGGAACCCCGCGACGAGCAGCCCGGAGCCGTCGAGCGTGTCGATCCCGGCGTCGATCGAGGTCGGGTTCAGCAGGAACGCCCCGGCGGGCGCGACCCCGGTGAGCGGCGGCTGCTGCACCGGCTGGGAGTTGGGAGCGACCGTGTCCGGGTCGCCCGCGAAGGTCCACGACCAGATGGCGCCGGTCGACATGATCGCGAAGACCGTGACGCCGGCCGACTCGGTGGTGACCGCGACGCCGGTGTTCGTGACGGCTGCGGTGTCGTTCTGGAAGTCGGCGAGCTGGCTGACCAGCTGCCACGAGCCGTTGCCGTCGGAGTCGTGGTAGACGTCGATCCGGCCGAGCCTGGCCGCTCCGGCGTCCAGGTGGGCGCCCGGCTCCTTGACCGCCATCCAGCGGCCGCTGACGTCGACGTCGGAGCCCAGCTGGTTGCCGTTCGCGGTCGCGGGGGAGCCGATGACCTGCACCGCGTCGAGGTCGGGGTCGATGACGATCGGGTAGTGCGCATGCGCGTCGTCGATGCGGATGGCGGTGCCGGCCCGACCGGTCGTGAAGTACGCCGGGAGGCGGTGGCCGCGCGCGTCGCGGACCACCAGTCCGGCGTACGAGACCACGACGCCCCGGGCGGGCACGAGGGACAGCGCCGTGCGGGACGCCCGCTGGACGGCTGCGCCGCGGATGCCGAGGGTGAGTGTGAGGGGCCGGGAGCCCGGCTGCCGGACGGGGATGGTCCAGCCCTGCTCGAGGCCTCTCGGTCCGCTCTGCACCCACTCGTTCGCCGGCCCGCGCCGGGCGACGGCGGTCTCGTCGGTGGCGATCGGCGCGACCGCCGGCAGCGGGACGGGTGCCGTGCCGGCACGCCCGAGCGCGGTGGCGGTGATGTGGACGGTGTCGCCGCCGGTCCGCGGGCGCACGGCCAGCCCGCTCGCGTCGTACGTCGCCGACAGGCCCGCGGCGCGGTTGACCACGTGCAGCGACCCGTCGGCGGCGCGCCTGAAGGCGGTCGGGGCGGTGGCGGCGGGGGAGTCGGGCGCGCTCGTCGTACTGGCGGAGCTCGCGATGGCATGACTGATCCGCTCGCCCGCCGCGATCAGCCGGTCCATCGGACCGGACTGGATCAGCAGCCCGCAGGCCAGCGCCATCGCGGCCGCGATCGCGGCCTGCGGCCTCTGCAGCGGGGCGCTCTGTGCTCGCGTCATCGCCATGTCTCCTGTGCTCAGGGGGAACCTGTGTGAGCGGTCCGCGCCGAGTCGGCGGATCATGCCGAGATCTCTCGGAGTCAAGCACCCTTTACACGGCGCGGACAGTCATCGGATTTGTGTTCTCGGTGACAAAGCGCTACGGGATGCGCGACGATCGGATCGACGCGTCCTGCTCCCGCCGACGCCGTTCGCACGCGAGTGCTCGGGAACCCGCTCAACCAGGCCTGATTCCGCTTCCGATGGACCTGGGCCGGAGGAGGTTCGATGACCGCTCGCATCGATCCCGCGCCGCTGTCTACCCCGTCACAGTGGCGCGCGACTGGTCCAGACCGGCGGGCGCAGCGATCCCGCGGCGCGCTGCTCGTCGCGTCCCTGGGCGCCTTCCTGGCGTTCCTCGACGCGACCATCGTCAACATCTGCTTCCCCGCGATCCAGCACACCTTCCACGGGTCCTCCACGAGCGCCCTCGCCTGGGTGCTGAACGCCTACAACCTCGTGTTCGCGGCCATGCTCGTCGCCGGCGGACGGCTCGCGGACGTGATCGGCCGGCGCCGGATGTTCTCGATCGGCGTCGCACTCTTCACCGCCGCCTCGGTCCTCTGCGCCTCCGCGCACTCCCTCGACGTGCTGGTCTTCTGGCGGGTCTGGCAGGCGGTCGGCGCGGCCCTGCTGGTGCCGGCCTCGCTCGGCGTCGTCATCCACGCCGCGTCCGAGGAGCGCCGCGGCCACGCGGTCAGCATGTGGGGAGCCACCGCCGCCCTGGCCGCCGGCCTCGGGCCGCCGATCGGCGGCGCCATCGTCGCCGCCTCGAGCTGGCGGCTGGCGTTCCTGGTCAACCTGCCGCTCGGCCTGGCCGCGCTCTGGTTCGGCTCGCGGATGATCGACGAGAGCCGGTCGCCGGGCAAGCGCAGCATGCCGGACCTGCCCGGCGTCGGCGTGCTCGCGCTGGCGCTGGCCGCCCTCAGCCTCGGCATCATCCGCGGCCCGGACTGGCACTGGGTCTCGGCGAGCACACTCGGCTGCTTCGGCGTCGCGGCAGCCCTGCTGGTCGTCGTCGGGGTGCGCACCGTGCGCCACCCGGTTCCCGTCATCGACCCGTCGCTGCTCCGGATCCGCACCTTCGCCCTCGCCAACGTCGCCACGGCGCTGGCCGGCATGGGCATGTACGCCTACCTGCTCAACCACATCCTGTGGCTCACGTACGTCTGGCACCTCCCGCTGTGGAAGGCCGGCCTCGCGGTCGCCCCCAGCGCCCTGGTGACCGCGCTGGTCGCGCCACGCCTCGGCGAGGTCGCGCAGCGGCACGGGTTCCGCAACGTCGCCGTACCGGGCGCGCTGCTGTGGGCGGCCGGGCTGTGGTGGTTCGTCTACCACGTCGGTACGTCGCCGCACTACCTCAGCCAGTGGCTGCCCGGCGCGATCCTGGCCGGCGCCGGGGCCGGGGCGACGCTGCCGATCCTGGGCAGCGCCGCGCTCGCGGCGGTCCCCGGTGGCCGCTACGCGACCGCCTCGTCGGTGGTCTCCGCGGTGCGCCAGATGGGCGGCGTGCTCGGGGTGTCGGTGCTCGTCGTCATCGTCGGCAAGGCGTCGCCGCTGCATCCCGTGGCCGCCGTCGCGATGTTCCGGGACGGGTGGCGGCTGTCGCTGTGGTGCTTCGTGGCGGTCGCGGTCGCGGCGGCCCTGATGACCGCGCGCCAGGAGGCCGTCGACGAGGGCACCGCCGCTCCCGCCGAGCCCCAGCTGCGCCACAACGACGTCGCGCAGGCCGACCAGCGCGGCGTGGGCCAGCTGTCGGCCTTCCGCGACATCGCGCCGGAGGCCGTCGACCGCCTCGCCGCCGTGGGCGTACGCCGGGAGGTGCTCGCCGGCGAGGCGCTCTGTCGTGCCGGCGACCCCGCCGAGGTCGTCTACG
Organism: Nocardioides ultimimeridianus; assembly: GCF_054777895.1. Taxonomy (NCBI): domain Bacteria; kingdom Bacillati; phylum Actinomycetota; class Actinomycetes; order Propionibacteriales; family Nocardioidaceae; genus Nocardioides; species Nocardioides ultimimeridianus. The sequence continues at coordinate 238,751 of NZ_BAAHAB010000003.1, forward strand.
TGGTCGGTGCCGGGCGGCTCGCGATCGTGAAGGGCGGGGTCGTCGTCGACCGGATCGGCAGCGGTGCGGTCGTGGGGGAGCTCGGCGTCCTCGCGGGCCGGCCGCGCTCGGCCGACGTGGTCGCGGAGCGCGACTCGGTGGTGGTCGAGGTCGGGGTCGACGACCTCCGGTCCGCCTTCGAGGACGTCCCGGGCGCGGGCTGGGGCCTGGCCGGGATGCTCGCCGAGCAGATCGCCCGGCTTCCCGCACCCGCCCGCCAGGCTGGCCCGCCGTCCACCATCGCGGTCATCGGGATCGGCAACGCCCCGGTCCGCGAGACGGCCGCGAAGCTCGCCACCCTGGTCGCCGCGCACCGCACGGTCGCGGTCCTGGACCGGCCCCTCGACGCGGCCGCGCTGGCCGCGGTCGAGTCCGACCACGAGCGCGTCCTCCTGGTGGCCGGCACCGACCCCGCGCACACCGACTTCTGCCGGCGGCATGCCGACATCGTCGTACTCGTGGTGCACGGGGACCCGCGTGGCGTCGACCCGGTCCCGGGCTGCGAGGTGGTCCTCGAGGGACCGACCAACGCCCGCCGGGTCACCGCCTGGCTCGACGCCACCGGCGCACGTCGTGTCCACCAGGCCGCCCTCGGCGGGCGCGAGCACCTCGCCGCCCGGCTGGCCGGGCGCTCGCTCGGCCTCGCGCTCGCCGGCGGCGGCGCCCGCGCGTTCGCCCACATCGGCGTGCTGCAGGAGATCGAGGCCGCCGGCATCGTGGTCCACCGCGTCGCCGGCACCAGCGTGGGCTCCTACGTCGGCGCCCTGTACGCCGTCGGCCACAGCCCCGCCGAGATCGAGGCGCTGGTGCGCGAGGAGTTCGTCCACCACAACCCGGTGGGCGACTACGGGCTGCCGAAGTACGCGCTCTCCCGCGGTGGCCGGATCGCCGCCGCCGCGGCCCGGGTCTTCGGCGATGCCACGGCCGAGGCGTTGGCGCGCGAGCTCACCGTGATGGCCACCGACATCCACAGCCACGAGGCCGTCGCGCTGCGCCGCGGCCTGCTCCGCGACATCACCCGCGCCTCCGCGGCCGTCCCCGGGCTGCTGCCGCCGGTGGTCCACGAGGGCCGTGTGTACGTCGACGGCGCGGTCACCGGCAACCTGCCCGTCCTGCCGCTGGCCGCGGAGTCGGCCGGCCCGGTCGTCGCCGTCGACCTCGCGGTGGGCAGCGGCGACCCGCGGCCCCGGGCGAGCGGCGAGCCCCGGCCGCCGCGGGTGCCGACCCTGCCCGAGACGCTGATGCGGACGCTGCTGTTCGCGGCCGCCGAGGAGGACCGGCGGGCCGCGGCGGCGGCCGATCTCGTCGTACGGATCCCCACGCGGAACGTCGGGCTGCTGGAGTTCCACCAGATCGACACCGTCCTGGAGGCGGGGCGGGTCGCGGGCCGGCGACTGGTCGAGGCCCTCGCGGAGCGGCCGCTCGGCACGTAACGCCGGTCACACGCCGCTCGTTGGACGCCCATGCGGAAGTCCCCCCTGTACGCCGCCACGGCGACGCTCCTCCTGGCCGGCGCCCTCGCGCCGAGCACCCTCGCGCACGCGACCGCCGACCCGGCGTACTCCGTCACGACCCTGCACTTCAAGGTCGTGGTCGGCCCGAACGACGACCAGACCTGCGACATCGTCGGCGACCTCTACACGCCGGCCGACGCCTCGGCGACGCACCGCGTCCCCGCGATCCTCACGACCAACGGCTTCGGCGGGTCGAAGAACGACCAGGCCGGTCTCGGGACGGCCTTCGCGTCGCGCGACTACGTGGTGCTGTCCTACTCCGGCCTCGGCTTCGGCGGCTCGTCGTGCAAGGTGACCCTCGACGACCCGGACTACGACGGCAAGGCCGGCAGCCAGCTGATCAGCTACCTCGGCGGCAAGTCCGGCATCGCCTACACCGACGCCGCGCACACCACGGCCGCGCCGGTACTGAGCGACGTCAAGCTCGACAGCGCCACCACCTTCGACCCGCGCGTCGGCACCATCGGCGGCTCGTACGGCGGCGGCTTCCAGTTCGCGACCGCGAGCGTCGACAAGCGGCTGGACACGATGATCCCGATCATCACCTGGAACGACCTCAGCTACAGCCTCGCCCCGAACAACACCGACCAGACCACCGCGACCGGCGTGACGACCAACCACTCGGGTGCCGCGAAGCTGATCTGGGCGGCCGGCTTCTCGCTGATCGGCATGACCGGCGACATCACCAACCAGCAGGTCCCGCCGGACCTCCTGGCGTGCGCGAACATGGCCGACTGGATCTGCCCCGGCCTGGTCTACGCCGGCACGGCGGGCTACACCGACGCCGCGACCACGGCCCACCTGCGGCATGCGTCGGTGGCGTCGTACATGGCGAAGATCAAGATCCCGACCCTGCTGATGCAGGGCGAGAACGACACCCTGTTCAACCTCAACGAGGCCGCGGCGACGTACCGCGCGCTCAAGGCGCAGGGCACGCCGGTCAAGATGGTCTGGCAGTCGTGGGGCCACTCCGGCTCCACCGCGGCGCCCGGCGAGATCAGCCTGTCCTCGCCCGACCCGGCGACCCAGTACGAGACCGCCCGGGTCGCCGACTGGTTCGACCACTACCTCAAGGGCAGCAACGTCTCGACCGGCCCGAACTTCGCCTACTTCCGCGACTGGGTGAGCTACTCGGGCATCGCCACGCCGGCGTACGCGACCTCCTCGACGTTCCCCGTCGGCACCGCCAAGGTCTACCGGCTCTCCGGCGCGGGCGACCTGGTCACCGGTACGACGCCCAACGTCGCGGGCAGCCAGACGCTCCTCACGCCCGCCGCGGGCGTGCCGACCAGCCTCGACAACGCCGACGTGCTCGGCGGCTACGTCGGCACCGTCCCGGACCTCCCCGGGGACCTGCCCGGCACGATGGCGCACTGGGACACGGCCGCACTGGCCACCCCGGTCGACGTGGCCGGGTCGCCGACGGTGCGGCTCCAGGTGAGCGCGCCCACGGCGGCGCTGACCCAGGCCGCCGGTGAGTCGGGCGAGCTGGTGCTGTTCATCCGGGTCGCGGACGTCGCGCCCGACGGCACCGCCCGACTGATCCACGGCCTCGAGGCGCCGGTCCGGATCCCCGACGTCACCCAGCCGTTCACGGTCAAGGTGCCCGGCATCGTGCACCGGTTCGCTGCAGGCCACCGCATCGAGCTGCAGGTCGCGGGCGGGTCGATCAACTACCGCGGCGGCCTCACCGCCGTACCGGTCACGGTGGCCTCCGGCTCCACCCAGACCCTCAGCCTGCCCACCGTCCCCTGACCCCTCGCGGTCGTCAGGTTGAGCGGGTCGGCTCCCGCACCGCTCAACCTGACGACCCGGCATGATGGGGCCGTGCGGGGCATCTTCTTCGACGAGTCCGAGGCGCGCGCGGCGGTCGCGGCCCTCGTCGCCGACGGCTACCGCGCCGAGCTGAGCCGCGAGCGGCTCGCCGGCGAGGACGACGACGAGGGCCACCCGTGGGCGGTCATCACCGACGCCCCGGAGATCACCCTGGAGCTCCTCGTCGAGAGGTACGACGGCTGGCTGGACGTCGACGTCCCCGAGCCCACCCGGGTGGTGCTCCCGCCCGCGCCGCCGTTGCCCGACGCCCCGAAGCGGATCAAGCGGGCCGCAACCGATCAGTGAGCTGCAGCGTCGTACACGTGTGATGCGGTCGCTGCTCGTCGTCTGCCTGCTGCCCGTGCTCGCCGCGTGTGGCGCGAAGGGCGTGCCGTCCGCGGCTCCCACCCCGTCCGTGTCGCACCCCGCGCCGCCGTCCCTGCGTCGGGTCGTCCACGACCCCCGGTCGCGGCTGAACACCGTTGCCGTCGCCCCCGGGCCGCAGGGATTCACCGTCTCCGCGTGGTGGTCCCTGCGTCAGGGGAGGCGCGACGTCGGCGCGATCGTCACGAGCGACGACGGGTTCCGCAGCGCGCACTACGAGCGGGCCGGCTACCGCGCCTGGAGCCGGCACGCGCCGACGATCAAGGGTCCCGGTCCCCACATTCCGGCGTTCCGCGACCTGATCGCCACGCCGGTCGTCTCGCTGTCAATTGGCGTGCGCGCCTTCACCGGCGGCGGGGACGGAGCGACGCTGTACCCGTTCGGCGCTGTCGCTCGTTCGCTGCACGGGGCGCCGTGGACCGGGTCGGCCGTGCCGCTGCACGACGGCGACCGTGCCTACCAGAGCGGCGCCGCGGTCCTGCCTGACGGCCGGTTCCTCGTGCTGCTCGATGCCTGGAGCTCGGACCGCGGCGCGAAGCCCGGGCCCGAGCACCACGGGCTGTGGGTCAGCCGGGGTGAGGACTGGACCAGCTTCACCCCATGGCGGCCGGTCTTCGCGCCGCCCCTGCGGACGTCCGAGCGGATCGAGATGCTCCAGGCGGCCCGGGACGGCAGCCGCTATGCGCCCCACGGCTTCGTCTACGTGATGACGAGCGACAGCCGCGTCTACGTCTCCACCGACGACGCCCACACCTTCACCCGTACCCCCGCCCGCTGAGGCGGTCGAGCAGGCGATCAGCCCGGCAGACAGGCGGCCGGGCCGCCTCCGGTGATCTCGGCGCTGACGGCCGAGCGCGGGCCGGTGGCCCAGGTGGCGGCGATGGCCTCGAGCGAGCCGTCCTGGCTGACGGTGAACGTGCCGAGCTGGCTGAACGGCTGCTGCGAGCGGAGCTCGTTGCCGCGGGCGATGAGGGCCTGCCGTCCGGTGGTGTCGGCTGCGGCCTCGTCGGACGACGCGAACTCCAGGTAGCTGGTCGTCGCCAACGGGTCGCCCGTCGCGACCAGCGCGCGGCCGGTGGGATGACCGAGTGCGTCGTACAGGGGCCCCGGCTGGGTCGGCTTGTCGGTCCCGTACGCCGTGACCTCCTGGCAGATGCCGCTGCCGGTCGACATCGCCGCGAACTCCGCCTTCTCGGCCTTGTCCAGCAGCGGCTGGAGCGCTCCGGGCTGCTTGTCCAGCGACGTGGCGTCGCCCGCGGCGACACCGGCGATGTCGCCGAGGGCCGCGGGGTCGCCGGACCCGACGACGAGGTGGTCGTCGGAGTCGATCAGCACGTCGGTCATCGCCGCCGGGTACATCCCCGCCACCAGCCCGGAGTTCGGGTCGGCCACCTTGGCGAAGTCGATCGTGTAGCGGGCGAGCCCGTCGACGGTGTCCTTCTTCCAGCCGTTCTCGCGCAGGCTCTGGTCCAGGCCGCTGAGGTCGAGCTTGTCGCTGGTCCGCCAGACGTACGCCGACCGCGCGCCCGCGCCCGAGCCCCACCGCGCCGCGGCCTCCCAGCGCACGTCGAGCTCGTTGAAGGGCGCGTCCTTCATCACCGTGAGGTACGTCGCCAGCTGGGTCGTCCCCCAGCCCTGGTCGGCGAGTGCCTTGTTGTAGCGGGCGATGTCATCGTCGGTGGCGTCGCGGCCGCTGATGTCGTCCACGCCGAGCCGCTGGGCGACGGCCTGCCGGTCGGTGAACACGATCGCGGTCGTGTCCGCGGGCAGGAACTTCGCGGCCGCGTCGATGTGCGGAGTGTCGTGGAACAGCCCGCAGCCCGTCAGCATCCCGCCGGTGAGGAGGACAGCAACACCTACAACGACCGCGCGCATGGGCGCGACACTACGCTGGACGACATGAGTCAGACGCCGGGCCTCCGCATGCTCCTGGTCCACGCCCACCCCGACGACGAGTCCATCGGCCAGGGCGCCACGATGGCCCGGTACGTCGCCGAGGGGCGCGGCGTCACGCTGGTGACCTGCACCGCCGGCGAGATGGGCGAGGTGCTCGTCCCGGAGCTGGCCCACCTCGCCGCCGACCAGGACGACACCCTCGGCGAGCACCGCCGTGGCGAGCTGGCCGATGCGATGAGCGCCCTGGGCGTCACCGACCACCGCTTCCTCGGCGGCTTCGGCACCTACCGTGACTCGGGCATGAAGTGGCACGAGGACGGCTACGCGATCGCGGCCGACGACATCCACGACAACGCGTTCTGGTACGCCAACCTCACCGAGGCCGCCGCGCACCTGGTCAGCGTGATCCGCGAGGTGCGGCCGCAGGTCATGGTCACCTACGACGAGTTCGGGCAGTACGGCCACCCCGACCACGTCCAGGCCCACCGCGTCGCCACCTACGCCGCGAGCCTGGCCGCGGTCCCGTCGTACCGCCGCGACCTGGGGGAGGCCTGGGACATCACCAAGATCTACTGGGGTGCGATCTCGGAGACCCGTCTGCGTGAGGCGCTGCGCCGGATGCGCGCGGCCGGCAACACCACGGCGTTCGAGGGCATGGACCCCGATGGCGAGCTGCCGCCGATGTTCTGCCAGGACGAGGACATCTCCTGCGAGGTCGACGGTTCGGCGTACGTGCAGCAGAAGCTGGCGGCGCTGCGCTCCTACCCCACGCAGATCAACCCCGAGGGCGGGTTCTTCTCCCTCAACGACGAGCTCGGTGCGGAGGCGCTCGCGATCGAGCACTTCCGGCTGGCCAAGGGTCGCCCCGGCCCGGTCGGCGACGACGGCTGGGAGAGCGACCTCTTCGCCGGCATCGACCCCGACTGACGTCGTGCGCTGGGTCCGCAGGGTCGCGGCAGCGGCGGCGACCCTGCCGCTCGGCGGCGCCGTGGCGCTGTTCACCGTGGCCCTGCACGGCTACGGATGGGGGCTGCTCCTCGGACTGGCCGCAACGGCGGCCACCCTCGTCGCCCTGCCCGGCGGGTGGGCGCGGATGCCGTTCGCCGTCGGTTGGTGCGCGCTGGTGATCTACGCCAGCCAGGTGCGCCCGGAGGGCGACTTCGTGATCGGCCAGGACCCCTCCGGCTGGACGGTGCTGGGGTCGGGGATCGTGGTGCTGATCGCCGGCATGGTCGGCGCTCGGGCACGACCGCCCGTCGTGCCTCCCGAAGGTGAGCCGTCCTCCTCCCGATAATGGGGTGTGAGTTTCTGGGAGGACTCCTCCGCGCCGGTCGAGCTGGACCGGAAGGGGCGGGTCAGGCGCGAGCGGGCCGGGCTGTCGGTCGTCGTCGTGGTGGTGCTGCTGCTCGGGCTCCTCGGGGCCGCCGGGTACGTCGCCGCGTACGTCGCCGCGGGCGACCGCGTCCCGCGTGGCACCACGATCTCCGGGGTCGCCGTGGGCGGCCTGACCCGCGACGCGGCGATCGCCCGGCTCGAGGCCGCCTTCACCGCCCGTGCCCGGACGCCGATCGTGCTGGCCGCCACCGACGCGACCGGTGCCGACCGCACCGTCACGATCCGGCCGGCCCAGGTCGGTCTCGGGATCGACGCGGTGGCGTCGGTCGATCAGGCCGACCCGCGCCGCAGCTGGCGCCCCCAGCGGCTGTGGGACTACTTCAGCGACGACGCGCGGCTGAAGGCCGTCGCCACCGTCGACACCGACCGGCTGGCCGCACGGATCCGCACCATGTCCGGCGGCTTCGGCGCGCCACCGGTCGACGCGCGGGTCGTGTTCACGGCCCGTGGCGTGCGCGAGATCCCCGGCCAGGCCGGCGACGCGGTCTCGCTCGCGGCCGCGGTCGATGCGCTCGAGACGGCGTACCTCTCCGACCAGGGGCGGGCCCAGGTGCCGCTCGTCCCCGCACCGCCCGCGATCGACGAGACCGACGTGACCGACGCGCTGGCGAGCTTCGCGCACCCGGCGATGTCGGGCCCGGTGACCCTGGTGCTCGGCACCCGGCGCCTCACCCTCCGCCCGCAGCAGTACGCCGCCGCGCTGGCCATGGTCGCCCGCGACGGCCGCCTGGTGCCGCTCGTCCGGTGGCAGCGGGTGCTCTCCCTGGTGGCGCCGGCGCGCGCCACCCTCGCGCCGAGGGACGCGACGGTGCGGCTCGTCGGCGACCGCCCCCGGGTGATCGGCGGTCGCCGCGGCACCACCTTCGCCGACGCCGCGGTCGTGACGGCGTTCCGCGCGGCGCTGACCGCACACGGCGCGGGCCGTACCCGCCACGTCGCCGGCACCCCCGCCGCGCCCGGCCTCAC